>JBLIEY010000209.1:0-3043 GCA_047633475.1 Sulfurimonas sp. | reverse complement strand
TTTCTCATCTAGCTTTTCTCAGAATGCATACTTACCAGATATTGCTCTTATTTTAAATATGTCTACGGTTAGTCGTGACGTAAAAAATAGTGACTATTCAGATTTTACAATCCCTGGGTTTGTAGATGCTGATGACAATGGTGATAGCACAGGCAATTTACCTTTTAACAAATCAGAAGGTTTCAATCTAAACTATGCAGAACTGGGTATACACTCTGTAATAGACCCTTATTTTGAAGCATATGCACACTTCCATCTTCATACTGATGAGTTTGAAATTGGAGAAGCGTATGTTGTTACAAGAAGTCTTCCTGCATCTCTTCGCGTAAAGACAGGAAAATTTAAAAGTTCATTTGGTCGTATAAATGAAAAACATCAACATTCATGGAATTTTGATGAGCAACCAATAATCTATAAATCTCTATTTGGGCCAGATTCAATAAGTGATGCTGGAATTCAACTTCAATGGGTAATGCCAACAGACATATATGCTATGGCTGGTATCGAAGCGTTGCAAGGAACAAATGGCAGAAGTTTTGGAGATGATAATGGAAACTTATTTGTCGGATATCTAAAATCTAGTCTTGATATAACTGATGACTTCTCTGTTTTAGCTGGAGCAAGTTTAGCTCATGGGCAAACAGATGAGCAAAAGCCAAGTAATGTTTATGGAGTTGATTTAACACTTAGAGAGCAACTTGGAAGTTATAGCTCATTAGTTTGGCAAAGTGAATACCTAAAAAGAAACAAAGATGTAATAGATGGTACTGAAACTGTAACAGATAAACAAGCAGGTCTCTACACTCAAGTAGTTTACCAATACAACAATAATTACTCTTTTGGTCTTATGTACGACCTGATTACTGAAAATGATACAGATTTAAGCGATTATGATGGTATAGATACTGACAACCTTCAAAGATATACAGCTATGCTTGAGTACAAGCCTTTCCCTTTTTCAAGACTTCGCTTAGAATACTCTTTTGATCAAACAAAAATTATTGATGATAAAAGACAAGATGTTAATACAGTAATGTTGACATTTAACTTAGCAGCCGGAGCGCATGGCGCTCACTCATATTAAGGATTATTATAATGAAAAAAATATTATTATTAACACTACTCATAACAAGTGGACTTCTCGCTTCACTCAGAGTAGATACAACTTACTCAACTCTAGGGGCAGTAACTCAACAAATAGGTGGAGATTTAGTTAAAGTAACTGTGCTTGGAAGTAGCAAATATGATCCTCACTTTATAGTACCAAAACCATCTCTTATAGCTAAACTAAACCGTGCAGATTTACTTATTATGAATGGTGGAGGCCTTGAACTTGGATGGTTACCACCGCTTATAAAAAATGCAAATAATGCAGCTGTTCAACCAGGAGCAAAAGGCTTTTTAGATATGTCTCACTTTATAACTTTTATAGATAAACCGGCATCTGTCTCAAGAGGCTTTGGAGATATACATGCAGAGGGAAATCCTCACTATTCGTTAGACCCTCATATGGTTTTAACAATGGCTAAAGTAATTGCAAATAAATTATCATCTCTAGATCCAGAAAATGCACAAAAGTATAAGTCAAATCTAGATTTATTTTTAAATAAATGGAATGCTTATTTAAAAGATTATGACTCTAAAATGAGTATGTGTAAGAATAAGAATGTAGTTCAGTACCATGAACTTTATAACTACTATTTTAAGAGATATAGTTTTAATAATTATGGAAATATAGAACCACTTCCAGGTATTTCACCAAGTTCAAAACACACAGTACAGCTAATAAATACAATGAAAAAAAATAGTGTTACAATTATTTTACAAGATGTATATCATGAAAAAAGAACAGCTAACTTTATAGCAGACAAGACAGATGCAAAAGTTGTCGTTATTCCACACGATGTAGGTTCTGTTAAAGGCACTGAAACTTTAGAAGATTTTTATTCTATGATAGCTAAAAGACTATGTCAATAGTAGCACTTTTTTGGCCAGCATTTATGCTGGCTATTTTACTTGTTTTTATACATGCAATCTTTGGTCTTGAAATTATTCGCCGTGGTGTCATATTTACTGATTTAGCAATTGGTCAAGTAGCATCTATTGGAATGGCCATAAGCATAACATTTATGCAGGGGTATTATCAAACTGCCATGACACTACTTTTTGCTGTTTTAGCTGCAGTTATAATTACATTAGCTACTAAACGTGTAAAAAATATAGAAGCATTTATAGGACTTTTATATGCCTTAGGCATTTCTTCTATTATGTTAATATTATCTAAAAGTGCTGAGGGAACTGAACTTTTTAGCAGACTAAACGCAGCTGATATTCTCTTTACTTCAAGTGATGATGTTATCCACAGTTTGATGGTGTATATTCCAGTAGCAATTATTATGTTTTTGATTTATCCAAAATTAAAAGGGACACTAAAAGAATTTGTATTTTTTTTAATGCTTGCTATTACAGTTACTTCATCTGTTCAAACAGCCGGAGTTCTAGTCGTCTTTACACTTTTAGTTGCACCTGCTTATTCAGGTTTAGCCCAAACAAAATTTACTCCGTTATTATTTTCATGGGTATTTGGCTCACTCAGTATAATCTTGTCTCTTTTTATATCATACTATTTTGATTTTCCTACAGGGTATACAATCATTTTCATAACAGTATTTAGCTCACTTATTATGGCCCCAATATTTTTCAAGAAAGAGCAACTATAGTTTTTAGTGAAAAGCAAAATCCATTTTTTTTCTTATATTTTTTTTAAGTGAAAAAATGTTTTTGTATTTAATTTCAATGATTTCATACTCTTTTGTAATAAGTGGGAGTTTTAATCTAAATTCATCATCAACTTTTTTTCCGATTAAAGCTTTAGCTAAAGGAGAGTGAACAGATATAAGTCCATTCTCTGGTTCACTTTCTAAAACACCACAAATAGTATATGTTTCTTCTTCATCCGAATCAATATTTAAAATTTTCACACTACTTCCAAAGCTTACTTTCACATGTTCATATGATTCTGGGTTTATGATTTGTGATTTTT
>JBLIEY010000208.1:0-3099 GCA_047633475.1 Sulfurimonas sp. | reverse complement strand
CACCATACTCTTTAGAAATATCAGCTATTTCTTTGCAGTCTGTAGATACTATAACTCCATTAAGATTTGAAGCTAATGCTGCTTCTATGGTATAGGCTATCAAAGGTTTATTTCTTAAAAGTTTTATATTCTTTTTTGGTATCCCTTTGCTTCCACCTCTGGCAGGTATAATTCCTAAAATTTTCATATCAGTATGTGATAGTCTTTTGTATACTTGGTTCACAATCTACAAGTATATCAGCTATTTTTTTACCAGCTGTGCCATCTCCATATATGTTACTACTAGAGTATTTACCATGTTCCAATTGCTTTTTAATCCCATTAATTATTTGTTTTGCATCATAATCTACTTGGATAACATTACTTGTTCTTAATCTTTTATTTTGTCTTGTTCCAACATTTATAACTGGAGTACCAATAAATGCACCTTCTCTCACTCCTGAACTGCTATTTCCTACTAAACAACCTGTAGTGTTCATAAGATGGATATAGATATGAGTTGGTAAATTTTTAAATAAGTGAAGCCATTTTGGATTATATTTCTCTCTATAAGTTCTTATACCTTTACTTATATCATCTCCTCCGGCATCAGCATTTGGCCATAGCATAATCACAGGTATAGATAACTCTTCTAGTGCTGTAAGTGTTTGTTCTATTTGCCATCTATTATTTCCAAATTCTGTAGTAACTGAATGTTGTGATACTAGTAAGTATGGTTGTTTCAAATCAAACTCTTTACCAACTCCACCATAAGTTTTAAATAAATCTTTTAATACTTCATAACTATTATTTTTAAGTTCATCTGACACTAAGTCTGTTCTAGGACATCCTACATTAAACACAAACTTTTCATCTTCACCCATCTTGATAATTCTTTCTCTTGAATCTTCATTTGCAGGAAAGTGTATATGTGCAAATTTTGTAATAGCATGACGAATTGACTCATCTATAGTTCCAGTAACTTCTCCACCCATTGTGTGAACAATTCTTATATTCATATAAGCTGCAGCTAGTGTTACAGACATCATCTCAAATCTATCGCCGACAACAACTAGCATATCAGGCTTAAGATTATTAAATATCATAGACGCGTCCATAAGACCAAGACCCGTTGACTTAGCCATAGTAGTGGGAGTTTCACCTTCTATAATATTGTGAAAAGTAAAGTTTGGTTCAAATCCATCTTTTCTTATAAGATCTTCAACTTTCCCAAATCTATCTAATACTGCTGAAGCTCCAAGGACTACTTGAAGTTCCAACTTTGAATGATCTTTTACAGCTCTCATAACTGATTTTATACTACTATAGTTTGCTCGACTACCTACAAATACACATATTTTTTTCATTATATAAAATCCTCTATCTTAAATTTATAATCTTTATCTACACTTTTACTTAACTTTTTACCTAGCAATTTTTTATATTCCTTTGCAGGTATTCCATTTCCAGGTTTTTTAAAAGATAATTTATCAAATGTTATTATATCATGTTCATCAATTGAATCTGTCGAAACAATAGACTTCTCAAAAGTCATTTTCATATTTCCAAGTGATTTTACTTTTTCATCTTTATTTACATTGTTTGATAATGCTATTTCAATTTCTCTAATCTCATCCACAAGTCTTTTAAACTCTTCTGGTTCGGTTGAGTTCATAGCATCGCTTCCATACATCTTTTGAGAAAGTGTAAAGTGTTTTTCTATAACCATAGCACCTTTAATTACAGCGGCTAATGGAACCGCTACACCCATAGTATGATCACTATAACCTATAGTTACATTTTCATATCTAGTTCTCATCTCATCAAGTACATTTAGTCCCGCTTCTTTAGGTGGGCATGGGTATTCTGAAGTACATTGCAACACTATCAAGTCCTTACATCCATTTGATTGTAAAATTTCCACTGCTTCATCTAGTTCAGTCCAACTACTCATACCACTTGAAAGTAATACTCTTTTACCTGTCTTTGCTACTTTTTCGAGAAGTGGTATATTGTTTACCTCACCTGATGCTATTTTATAAGTATTCATACCCACTACTTCAAGCATGTCAACAGCTTCGAGAGAAAAAGGTGAACTAAAAAAATCTATTTTTAAATCTTCTTCACTATATCTTTTAAGCTCTTTCCATTGCTCTATAGTAAATGCTGTTCTTTCAAAATACTCTTTTCTTGTCTCATCTTTAAAATACGGTGGATTTGGAGCATCTAGTAAACTCTCTGCTTCAAATATATGTGTTTGCATCTTCACTGCATCTACTCCACACTCTGTCGCTGCTTTTATAAACTGTTTCGCTAGACCTAAACTACCTTCATGGGTATTTCCTATCTCTGCTATTATATATGTTTTCATCTTTTTAACCTCGTTTTTATAAACTTTCTTATATTTCCAATATCCTTAAACCATACTGTCAAAATAACGCCTCCTACAAATACAAACTGGACTATAAATCTTAAATATATATTATCATTAGGCACTAAATAAAACAAAAGATTTGATACTACAATTAAAACTAATAAAAAATTAACTGCATTTTTATCAAAGTTCACTTTAAATGTTTTACTACTTAATATCTCTAAAAGCCACCAATTTATAGCAAAACTTAAAGTTGTAGTTATAGTTGCACCCCATATGCCAATATATGGTATCAATAAAATATTTAACAATACATTCAGTACACCACTTATCACTGTTGCTATTGGTAAATACTTCGTTTTTTTCATAAAATAAAAAGTATTTATAGGTAAAATATAAATACCTCTAAACACATAAGCAATTGATAATATTGGGAGTATCAAAGCAGCTTCATGATAATCTTGTGGAGTCATGATATAGATAATATATTCTCCAAAATGGCTTAATACTATATATCCAATTCCAAGAATTACAAACCAACTTTTTGTAGTATCATAAACTACTTTTTGTCCCTCTTCAATTGAGCTTTTTGAAGCTTGCATAAAAATTGGATTAAAAGCATTAGAAAAAGAGTTAACTACTGTTTTTAAAAGCTGTGCAAATCTATCAGCGATAGCATATATACCTATTACAGACAGAGCAACATGTTTTTCTAAAATAATTATATCACTATACATGAAAAGATA
>JBLIEY010000207.1:0-3200 GCA_047633475.1 Sulfurimonas sp. | reverse complement strand
CATGTAACATCCAATTATCTCCAGGTTGTAGTAAGACTGTAATGGCAGAACCTGCTATCCTTGCCCCTTGAAAAACTGGTTTTAGTGTTGGCTTCAACTGTCCTACTCTTTTTTGTGCTTCATGAACAGTTGCACTACCTAGTTTTTCCAATCTATCTATTTGTTCTTTTGGTGCTCTGTTAATTTGTTTAACTGCTACACCTAGTACTTGTTCTCTTAACATAATTTAATCCTCAAATCCATAAAGTCTAGCAGGGTTATCTACTAAAATCTTTTTTTGTGTTTGTGCGTCTGGTGCAAATAAAGGGAGAAGATTTAGCAAATCTGCATCATCTGGCATATGTTCTTTGATGTTTGGATGTGGATAATCTGTTCCCCAAAGAATTCTATCTGGTGCAATTGCGATTAAACCTTGTGCATATGGAACAGCATCATAAAAAGGAGCTCCACTTGAAGAGATTCTCTCAGCACCAGAAATCTTAACCCACCAGTTGTCTTTTTTCATAAAGTCACAAAGAATTTTATATGCTTCTTGGTGTACAGTTAAATTCATTGGAACACGCCCCATATGATCAACTATAATAGGCAAATCAAATTTAGCAAAGAAATCAGCATACTTGATAATATCTTCTGCATTAACATGAATCACTAGATGCCAACCCAATGGAATAACTTTTTTAATTACATTTTCCATTTTTACTAAATCAGGAGCTCCACCTAAGTGTGTAACAAAGTTAAATCTTACACCTCTTACTCCACCATCATGAAGCTCTTGAAAATCTGCAACGCTAAAAGTGTCATCAGCTATGCAAACACCTCGATAAGCACCATTACTAGAAGCGATAGCATCTATCATCGCACGGTTATCAGTTCCATGACAACTTGCTTGTACTAATACTGCTCTATCAAGACCTAGTGTTTTATGTAGTTTTGCTAAATCTTCTTTTGGTCCATCTGGTGGCCAATAAGTAGCCTTGTCAGAATATGGAAATTTCTCATGAGGGCCAAAAACATGACAGTGAGAATCACATGCATTTTTAGGTGCCTTGTATTTTGGTGTACTAGTGTTTTTATTTGGAGCCATACAACTTTTTTTCTTCATTTCTTTTCCTTATCCAATTTTTTGCAATGTTGAGTAATAAGCTTTACCAGTACAAAGTAATCTTGTTGTTCTGATTAAGCCAGCTTTTTCCACTGTTAGTTTGCCATTAATATGTTCACATTTAAGCTCAACGGTAAACTCTCCTGATGGATGCTCTACTGACATTTTCTTATTTAAACCATCTGGGACTATTGATATCTCATAAGCTACACTATCTGGGAAAATACAAGCAGTTGAAACTGAGACTGCTCCTAGTACTCCTATAGATGCATGACATGTATGTGGAATGAATGTTCTAGTACATATATTTCCAGCATCTTTGGGAGGTGCAATAAGTGTCATTTTAGGAATCACTTTATCACTTACATCACCTAAACCCATCATAAGACCTGCTTTAAGACGAATATCTTCTATTGTCTTTTTTAAATCAAGGTCTTCACTTAATTCTTCACAACTCTCATAACCACTCTTACCTAAGTCCGCAGCTCTGATTACAACGACAGGCATACCATTATCTATACACGTAACATTAATTCCATTTATAGTATTAGTATATGCTCCAGTTGGGAATAAAGAACCGCAGATTGAACCTGCTGTATCTAAGTAATGACATATCACGGGAGCTGCCCTCCCGGGTACACCATCAATTTTGGTATCACCTTCATATTCAACCTCTCCATTTGGTGTCTGCATTGTAAGTTCACACACCTTATTACTATTAACCATATTCACTCTTATTACGGTTAAATCTTCTTTAACTTTTATAAAGCCTCTCTCAATAGCAAATGCACCAACGCCAGATAAAATATTTCCACAGTTTGGTGTTGAGTCAACACGATTTTCACCTACAACAACTTGTATAAATAAATAGTCAACATCTATATCTTTTTCTTTGGATATACCGACTATTGCTACCTTACTTGTTAAAGGATGTGCACCGCCTAAGCCGTCTATTTGTCTAGAATCACGCCCAATAACACTAAGCAATATCTCATCTCTTAATGCAATATCATCTGGTAAATCATCAGCTCTAAAGAAATAACCTTTGGAACTTCCACCTCTGATAATCATGACATCAATTTCATTTTGCATTGTTTTACTCCAATAATCGAACATTTGTTCGAAAAGTATATCATTAAAAAGCATATTTTCAAAGATATATGGTCAAATTTACAATTAAATGTACATTTGTGCGATTTAGTAATGAAATATTAACAATTTGCCCTTAGTAAACTATATCTAATTTTAGCTTTAAATAAACCATAATTAAATTAAATATAACATACTTATCAGATGTAGTGTTTCTTGAAGTTTTTAATTTTAGTAGTATATGAAACATTTGTGAATATTGGGTGTGCAGATGAACTAAACTTTAGAAGGAGTGTAAAGATATCAAGAATGGCTAAAAGAAAAGAATATTATCCACTTCTCAAGCCATTATACTAATTTTAGTACTAAATCAAACAATACATTTTATGTATTCTAATTGTTCTTTATCTAATGCTTGAATTTTAATACTTTGAATCAAACCGATTACTGAGCTAAAAGAATTTAAATCTAAATGCTTTTCATATAGAGCATATGTTGAAAGAGCACTGTATAAATTTTCTTTAGTTATTGACAAATATGGGTTGTTATATAGATGCGATAATTTATCAATCTTATTTTCATTGTTTTTAAACAAGTTACTTACTCTAAGGTCAGTTACTTCTTCACAAAGACCTTTATTTACTAATATATTTTTTATCTCTTGAGTTGTAGATATTTTTTGTTTCTTTTCAATTAAAGAATTTGATTTAGATTGGTTTGCGTATAGAGGATTTATTAGAGTTGTAGTTAATAATACAGAAAGAACAGTGCGTTTAATAATTATGATATTTGTCATTTATAATTTCCTTAATCTAAAATATTTATATGTATTCAATAGTCTATCAATGATATGTAAACTGTTTGTAAATATAAGACATAAAGTAGCAAGAATTATTAAAACTTATAATTATATTTAGATATAGTGTTAAAAAAATAATATCTATTTATAGAAAAAGAGGATCAGTTGCTAGAAGACAAACCATATAAAGTATTTTTAAAATATGTAATT
>JBLIEY010000206.1:0-3230 GCA_047633475.1 Sulfurimonas sp. | reverse complement strand
GGTAAAATGACTGACAGGTATGAGGGAATTGTACCAAAAAAAAACTCAATTTTAGGCGCAGGCAGTTGCTATAAAAAGGAATTCAAGAATCTGACATAAATAAAGATTTGAACAGCTATGAGCAAAAATTAAACTTGTTCAGAGATTATACACTAATCAACCGTTGGTCTATAAGTTCAGTTGAATCTTACCCCTTATGGAAAATCTATCTCGGTGGGTCAAAGTCTGGCGTTGCCATGAGGAGCACCGTTTCAAAACTCAAAAAAGCTATCGACGGACGGAGTGATTCATTTAATGAAGATATTTTTGTTGGAAGAGTAAATTATAAAGATTACATACCAGAACCCAAGCTGACAAGATTCAATCTAATAACTATAAAAAATGCGTTTTATAAATCTGAAGAAGAAATGAGGTTGTTTATATTGAATGAGCCGATGTCGGATAAAAGTTGTGAGTTCAATCGTTCAATGCAACGCTAGACTAAAGTAAAGCTCAGATTCGGTATCACCGAAAGACGCAGTTAAACAAATGGGCTTGATTTTGAAATAGCCCATCAACGCAATGAAATAACATCGATGGCAAGATTACGAATACGACACGCTGATTCTATTTTAAAGCTGTTAAGTGTGAAATATTGTCGTCTTTGCTCATCGTCAAGGCTGGGAACCCGATATAACCCGTTTAATTCTGAGGTTAAAAGTATCTGGCTGCGTTCAAAAAATGCCATAAATTTGTCTAAATGTCCATTTAACACTATCATATGAAATTTGATTATGCTCTGAAACCTTTATGAAATATAGCCTACAGAGATAGTTGAAACTTTAAGACTGAATGTCCAAGCCACCCCGATGTAGCACTTTTAAGTTTATCTTAAGTATTTGCCTTTAACAAAAGGAACTTTCGCTAGCAACAAGATTAAAATAAACTATCTTGACTGCTGGTTTAACTTTTTTGCTGCATCATATGCCGATTGCGATTGTTTACCTGCACACTCTTTATTAAAAGTGGCAGTCATTGTTGAGTGTGCTTTAATTTTTTTGTTATAATTATCTATAGATTCCTGGCTATAGCTATCAACAACTATTTTATTTAGCTTTTCCCCTACCCATTTAGCCTCATTATATAGCTTTACGCATTTCTCCATTGCTGCATCAGAAATAACAGGAACATTTGACCGAGTACTGCTAGTAGGTGGTACTACATACTCCTGAGAAAATACAGATGTACTCACCAAGAGCCCTACTAAGGTAATTTTTTTAACTTTCATGCGTTCTTTCCTTATAATAATCAAAATACATTCTTAAATGGTTTTTATAATACAAACAAAATCAATGTGATATAACTTAGAAATAAAAGCAAAGACACAACCAAGCGTTACAAAAAACTTCATCCGTCAAAAATCAACATGACTTTTTTGTTGTCTCATCCGGCGGCCAAAGTGACAGAAGTCAATCCAACATGATTTCATTTAAATCAGAAAATTCAGGCAACTTTATACTCTTAGCGAATTTGCTTGCCGAATCTTCAATGACAATGTTGCTAGTGTACTCGTTGGTATTTAAAAGCGTAACATCACCAAACCTATCTCTAATCATTTCCTCATGCACCTCAAGCTTCGCACGTAATAAATGGATAAATCTCAACTCATTTTCATCATGTTTGTGATCTGAATTAATGATCCTCATGGCCACCTCTAATACTATCAGCTCCTGTATTGGGTTGAGTTTGTTATCCCTTAATGTTGAAAACAACTCTTCTATCACCTTAGAACCCTTAAGGTTAAGTTCACCTATAAGGTCAGTTAGCTCGCTGGACAAATCCACACCATCAAAAAATGAAGTGTTTTTATCCATGACTTTCATTTCTTCAATTTCCCTTTTATCGATATGACCATCACAGGCCATTGTGCAAAAAGCGACTTTAAATAATAGTTTTTTGAATTCAACTTTATCCATAACAAAATCCTTATGATTGATGCATCTCAAGTAGACTGTAAGTACACATTTTTAAGAGCGTGCTTTTATCTACTTTCAAGCTTTTCTTTTAGTAACTCGTATTTTTTAATTTCTGAATAGGTCACTGAAGGCCTTGTATCAGCTATAACTTTTTCTAACATTGTCTGTGTAATTCGCGATTTATTTTTAAGTCCAGCCCTAGAAGCCTCATCTACAAGATATTTGATATCACTTGCAACATAGTTGCCTGTGAGCTTGGCAAGCGCCTCATAGTCAACCCCCAAGTCGATAGGCCTGCTCTTTAAATACAGTTCAAACATCAATGTTCGAGCATCAAAATCTGGAGGAGGTAAATAAATAATCCTGTCTATTCTTCCGGTTCTCAATATTGCAGAGTCAATTTTTTCTGGTCTGTTAGACGCTGCAATAACAAAAACCCCTCTCTCTGAGCAATTAGACATGTGGGTCAACAGTTCATTGACCGCTGACGCGTTCATTTCATGCAGATTACCTTCGCGACTTGGAACAACTGCATCAAACTCATCAATAAATATTATCGATGGGGCGTTTTCAACCGCTTCTTTAAATATTGCCGCAATCTTAAGTTCCGTATCATTGACCCACTTGCTTTTTAGATCGGAGGGCTTCAGCTGTAAAAAATTAAATCCCACCTCTTCTGCAAATCGCTCAGAGATAAACGTTTTTCCGCAGCCCGGTGGACCGTACAAGAGCATCCCGTTAGGTATGGTTACTCCGTAGCTTTCATAAAGCTCCTTTTCATTCAATGCTCGAATAACATCATTGTATAGAATATCTTTCAGCTCTTGCATTCCAGCAATAGCGTTAAAACCTGATTGATTATCCTTTTTGTGCTTGTCAGTAATTTCACCCGCTTTTAAAGTGCGCGTTTTGTTTATCTCAACACTGGTTCCTTCAAAAAAAGCCTCTCGCTTTAGGTATTTGATAAACTCTTGTGCCGTAGCAAATCTATCGTCTATATTAAGCGCCAAAGCCTTTTTTATCGTGTTTTTTAGGTGATCGTCTATAAAATCATCAGCACTATTAACGCCGAAGCTAACATTTTTCTCTCTTTTGTCAGCTATCGCCTGTACAAATTTATCTTGGGTATGTTGAAACTTAGGTATTTCAATATGCCAAGGTGGGATACCCATAATTAAGTGATATAATAAAGCGCCAGCAGAAAACACATCGCTTTGCGGAGTAAATACGCCATTATAAAGTTCTGGCGCGATGTAAAATGGCGACAACCCCTGT
>JBLIEY010000205.1:0-3231 GCA_047633475.1 Sulfurimonas sp. | reverse complement strand
TAACATCGTATCTTATGGCAACAAACTCTTCTGTATTTTTATTCTCATCAAGTATTGGGATTACTGTAGTATTTACATAAAATGTTGAGCCGTCTTTTGCTAGGTTTTTAACAGTATCTTTATAAGTTTTTTTATCATTTATAGTATCCCACAAAAGCTTGAAACTTGATGCTTCTACATCAGGATGTCTTACGATATTATGATTTTGACCAATAAGCTCATCTCTTGTATACCCTGATATTTTACAAAACTCATCATTTACAAAAGTGATGATGCCTTCTTTATCAGTTTTTGAGATTATATTGCTTTTTTCAATGGCTTCTTTGTACTGTTTTAACATAGTGTGATTATATCATAGTAAACATACCTTCAATCGATAGATGCTATACTTTAATATGATGAATATCTCAGAGAATAAGCAACTTGATATTGTTTTACCAAACACAAATAAGGCTTTAAAAGAAGTTCTCAAAAGTGCATCACCCAAACAGCTTAAAGCTCTTACCCAAAATAAAGATCTAAAATCAGTTATAAATTCCCTCTTAAGTGAAAGTACTAAAAGCTCAGCATCTGACAAAGTTCTACTCGCTATGTTAAAGAACAACCCTACTCTAAAAGAATTGGGCAATGCATCTACAACAATAAAAGATCTTCTTAACTCTTTAAAAACAAATCAAGAATCACTTAGCATAGAAAAAATTCTAAGTAAATTTATCTCAGATATGAAAAAACTAAGTGATGTAATGCCAAAAGAAAAACATACAAGGATTTCAACTACTTCACCTGAGAGTAAAGTTCATACAACTCAACACGAGTTAAAAGATGCGCTAAAGCCAATTCCTGTTGTCGTTGAAAAAAACTCTGTGTTAACTCCAAAGTCATTAAATGAAGAGCATAAAATACAGACTCCAAAAAGCGAGCTAAGAGATACCCTAAAATCATTACTTGTTATAGTTGAGAAAAGCTCTTCATTGCCTGTAAAAGCTTTAAGTTTAGAAATCAAAAATATTATAAATAACGAAGTACTTAAAAACCAAATAGCTACTCCTACAACTTCTTCAACTCTATCTACTCGATCATTGTCACAAATAAGTAAAACGATTGATTTTGTACTAAGAACTCTAAAGTCCAATATTGAGAATGTAGATTTATCAAGTTTGAAAGAGACATTAACTAATACTTCAACAGATAAAATTAGAACTCCTTTAGCAATAGAAAAAGTACTCAAAGAATTTCTTACAGATATAAAACAGCTAGGTGTTGATGGTGCCTTAAAATCTAAGATAACGGACTCTGGAGTATTTTTAGAATCAAAACTAAAAAATGTACAAAATCCACAAGTAGAGTTAAAAGAAACTCTAAAGTCACTTCAAGTCTTAGTTGAAAAAAGTTCTATATACCCTGTAAAATTACTCTCTAAACATATAGACACTATGCTTAGTAGTGAAACTCTTAAAAATGCTTCAAGTGCTTCTTTAACACAAGCTCCTCTGGATGATAAAAAAGCCTTAACACAACTTGTAAAAGGCATAGAAAAGATTGTATTTACACTCAATATAAATCTTAAAGTTGGTGATGTAACTAGCACTAAAGATTTTAATACTATTATAGAAAAACTCCAACATCAGATACAACCTAAACTTCTTACAGCTGAAAACTTCAAACTACCTAGTATTCAAGAAACTATTCAACAACTAGTTCCGATGTTAAATAAAAGTGCCTTACCAGAAGCAAAAGGTCTTTTGGACGCTTTAGTAAAAATCCTACAGATAACACCAACTACATCATTGCAACAATTTACCGACAAAAAAATACCACAAGAACTTCAAAGCGCTATGCAACCATTAAAAACAGCCATGAGTAAAGCTGACCCTCTTTTTTCAAAAGATATTGGACTACTTTTAAACAAACTAAACTCTCTAAATAGCATACAAAATCTATCTTCTACAAATAATATAAAAGAAATACTAGAAAATGATTTAAAATCACTTCTTTTAAAAACTAGTAGTGAAGTAAGTAAATCCTCACACCCAAATCAAGCTGAAATAATAAAACATATTGATAAATTGGCACTTCAAATAGATTATTATCAACTTATATCTCATCTTTCAAATTCTTCATCAATATTTTTACCATTTTCATGGGAAGCCCTAGAAGAAGGAAATATAAAGCTAAAAAAAGGCCAAGACGATAAATTTTACTGTGATATTGAACTAAAACTAAAAGAGTATGGAGAACTAAATCTTAGACTTGTTTTATATGAAGAAAATCAGCTAAATATTCAGATACATTCAGATAACGAAGAGTTTAAAAAAATAATAAAAGAAAATATTCCTTCCCTGCGCTCAGCACTTATAGAATCTCATATAACACCAAGAGAAATACGCTTACTAGATTCAAGTAAAAAACTTCCTACTTCACTTTATGAAGCACCTTCACAAATGATGAAAGAAGGCATAAATATGGGCTTTGAGGTAAAAGGATGAGTCGTAAAAAAGCAGCCGCTTTAAGATATAACACAGGAGAAGAATCTGCACCTAAGGTTGTTGCAAAAGGAGAAGGTACAACTGCAGACAACATTATTAAGATTGCCCAACTAAACAATCTTCCCATAAAAAAAGACGAAGACCTTATAGAACTTCTATCTAAAGTAGAATTAGATAAAGAAGTTCCAGAAGCTCTTTACAAGGCTGTTGCTGAAGTTTTTAGTTTTATATATAGGACTACGAATAAATCCTAGTAATTATTTTAACTGTCCCCAATGATTGCCTATGTTCATACTTGCTTCTAGTGGAATATTTAACTCATAAATACTTTCCATAATCTCTTTAAACTTACTTCCAAGCATCTCTGCTTCATCAGCATCTACCTCAAAGATAAGTTCATCGTGGATTTGTAAAAGCATTTTAGCGTTAAGTTTTTCTTCTTTTATAACATCTGATATTTTATTCATTGAAAGTTTTATAAGGTCAGATGCACTTCCTTGGAAAACGCTATTTACAGACTCTCTGTCATATGCAGCTCTAAACATAGGAGAAGCTGTTTCATAATCAAAATATCTTCTTCTTCTAAGTAAAGTTTCTACAAAACCATTCTCTTTAGCGTTGTCTACAATAGAGCGGAAATATGTCTTAACTGTTGGAAATGACTCAAAATATTTCTCTATTATTTCTTTAGCTTCTTTAGTTGTAATACCTAAAGTCTCAGATAATTTCTTCTGTCCCATTCCAT
>JBLIEY010000204.1:0-3238 GCA_047633475.1 Sulfurimonas sp. | reverse complement strand
GCTAATGCATCAAAGAATCAACTTATCTCTGAAAAGATGACTCGTAAGGATATGGAATCAGTTGATGAGAAGATAAAAGAGTATCTGAGTTCATTAGAGTATAGCGACACCTCTGAGAACAAAGAGATAACACCAGTAGTGAACAAGCAACATCTGGAGCGACTTAAAAAATATAAATCAAAATTGAATAGCAATCTACACACATTGAAAGAGCGTAATGCAACACAGTATTGCAAAAGTGATCCAGATGCTACTTTAATGCGTAAACCAGCACATCATCTTATGGCTTATAATACTCAAATAGCTGTTGATGGCAAATATAAGTTTATTGTTGCTACTGATATCTCAACCAAAGGAGTTGATTTAGACCAACTCTATCCTCTAGCAACTCAAGCTAAAGAGGCTACAGGTAATAAACATATCAAAGTGGCAGCTGATGCAGGTTATTACAATCCCAAAGAGATTAAGAAATGTGTTGATGAAGGGATAGATGTTTATGTACCGATACAAGACAAGCAAAAAAAGCAAAAAGATAAAGGAAAGTTTCCTCGTGATGCATTTCATTATGATGAAGCCAACGATTGCTATCACTGCCCAAATAACAAAGTGTTAAAGCGAAGAAAAACTATTTATGAGAATAAGGGTATCAAGCGTTTTATGTATTTCGGTACCCACTCTGCATGTAAAGTCTGTCCACTACATTCTGAGTGTCTTCCTGAAAAAACTCCTGCAAAACGTCTTTGGCGATGGGAACATGAAGCACTGATAACACAACACCGTACAAAGATGAAAACACTTGAAGCTAGAACTATGATTAAACAGCGTGCCGCTCTGGCAGAACATCCTTTTGGTACAATCAAACAAAATCTTGGCTGGAGCCATTTTATGGTGCGTGGCAAAACAAAGGTAGCTGGAGAGAATGCTTTGATTATGCTCACTTATAATTTCAAACGACTGTTGAACCTGACTGGGATTACACTTTTTAAAAAGCTAATAAGAGCCAATAAAAGTGGCAACCTTGAGAGTATCAAGCAAGAAATAGCGGATTATCTTGCAGTTTTATACTTCTATGGTACATTTTTTCGTCAAAAAATGCATTTTTACATCTAAACCATAAAAATATTCTTAAGCTCGACTCTTTTTGCTTATACAGGGTTAGTTCTTTCACAGTCTCAAGAGGTAGTTGAATACATAAAACTGTATACTTTATAGGGAGGTCGTGCTTTAGGTAAATATAAATGGCATATGGCAGGGTGTTTAAATTAAAAAGTAGGATTCATTAAACAAAGCAGAGAATAATTATAACTAATAACATTCCCATACAGAAAACAACTCATCTATATTTTTCTTTGAAGTAATTTGTATTGACTTATTCTCAAACTCAACAAAAAGTACATCTTTAACTAATTGAATTTCAATATTATTTTTTTCACAATAGTTAATTACTGATTTAATGCTAATTTCAAACTCTAATATTTCTTTACTATTTATAGCAAGTAAGGTTTTTTCTATCAAGTTTTTCCTTTTAATACAGTGGATAAAATCTAATATTTAGTATTTTACTAATTATATCTAATTGTTCAGGAAACTACACTCCATAGGTACATATTCACTTTTGAAAACTACAACTATACATTGGAACACCCTTATAAACTAGACAATTACTAAACCTGTAGTTTTTGAAACATTTTTAAAACTACGCACTTTAATGTTGAACTATCATATAATTTTAATGACTATCGGTTACTGATTAAAAACTATAAACGGTCTCATTCTAAGAAAAAAACCTAAGTTTATATCCAAGACCTTTCACGTTTATTATAAGTGTTTTTGAGGTCTTAGTTCTTAATCGTCTTACAAAAGTTCTAAGTCTTTCATCACTAACATCTTCACCCCATACATTTTGTTTTATAATCTCATCATTTAGTATATTATTCTCATTTTCAACAAGTAAAGTCATAAATTTATTTTCATTTTTGGAAAGAGCGACAAACCTGGACTCTTTGTACAAGGCATGAGTTGTTTTATTAAAACGGAACCCGTCACTTAGCTCTATGATTTTACTACCTAGTTCATCAGAAATGCTAGATATATACTCTAGTATCTCATCTGGGTCATAAGGTTTTAAAAAGTACTTTGCCACTCCAACATCTATGGCATTAAACAACTTCTCTCTTTCACTAAAAGCACTTAAGATAATAATGGGGATTTTTGAGTTAATCTTCTTTATCTCTTTTGCCATATCAAGTCCGCTCATACGTGGCATATTAATATCTGTTATAACTACATCTGGAACTATCTTTATAAACTTTTCCAAACCATCTTTTCCATCTTTAGCAATAGTAAAACTATGAAAGCTATCTCCTATGGCACCTTTTAATAGTCTAGATATATTTTCTTCATCTTCAACAAATAAAACTCTTAAACTTTTTAATGATTTGTTTTTCATAGTAATGGTATCTTTATACTAAAAGTTGTCGTTGTCTTATTACTACTTACATCCAAACTACCATCCATACCTTTTTCACAAATCATCTTTGACATAAATAGACCAAGACCTGTTCCGCTACTTTGATGCTTTGTCGTAAAGTATGGCTCAAAAATATTTTCTACATTTTCTTTTGATATGCCACCCGCATTATCTTGAATCTCTATGAGTGCAAACTTTTCTTCTTTTTTTGTTTTAATACTTATCTCTCTTATTAGGATACTATTACTTACAAAGGCATCTTTAGAGTTTTTAATAATGTTAATGATTACCTGTGTAAGCTCATTTGATATACCAAGAACTTTTAACTCTTTTAACTCTGTTTTAATACTTATCATCTCTTTTTCTAACATTTTGTCTAAAAGACTTAAAGCTTCATATATACTCTCACCTATATTAAAAGGGTGTTTTTCCTTTTGAGGTTTAAAAAAGTTTGTAAAGTCATCTATTGTCTCAGACATATTTTTTATAATACTCTTGCTCTCAGCATAAAAAGCCTTTAACTCTTTTGTATCTTCATTAAGTGCTGCTTTTTTCATGCTAAAGAGAGTCAAGTTTAACTCAGTTAGAGGTTGTCTCCACTGATGAGCAACATTTGCAAGCATCTGACCTAGAGATGCTTGACGTGATTGCAAAAACATTACCTTTCTTTTTTCCTCATTTTTTAAAACTTCTTCTTGTACACGTTGTTCTAATGTGGTATTTAAGTTCTCAAGTTCTTTTGTTTTAGCTTGAACTCTAAGTTCTAGT
>JBLIEY010000203.1:0-3270 GCA_047633475.1 Sulfurimonas sp. | reverse complement strand
TTTTGCTTTTTTGGCTTTACTAAAAAAAACAAATATAAAAGAAGAAAATACAGAGATTTCTAAAAAAAATATAATTTTAGCTACAGCTCCTATTGGTTTTTATGATGGCTTACTAGGTCCTGGAACTGGAACATACTTAACAATTTCAATGAAAAAGTTTCTTGCTCTTGATTACTTAACGGCAACAGCATCTACAAAACCACTTAACTTTGCTACAAATTTTGGTGCAGTTTTAGCCTTTTTATTTGCGGGGAAAATTTTGTTTTTAGCTGCTATTCCAATGGGGCTTGCAAATATGGCTGGCTCATATGTTGGAAGCCACTTTGCAATAAAAGGCGGCGAAGAATTTATAAAAAAAGTTCTTGTTTTTGTACTGGTAACAATGTTGAGTGCGAACATTATTAAAATAATTGTAAGTTAATTTTCACAAGCTTTATTAAGAGAAGATAACATATAATAACCTTAGATTAACAAAAGGTTAAAACTATGAGTTCACAATATAAAAGTTTAAAAGATTCAGATATAGAATTTATAAAAAAACAAAAACTATTTTACATTGCGAGTGCTTCTGATAAAGAGGTAAATCTTTCCCCTAAAGGTTATGATTCTATTAAAGTAATCGATAACTCAAACATAGTATTTATGAACTATCCAGGAGGTGGAAATCGTACTTTCTCGGATGCTAAAAGTGATGGTAACTTTACACTTTTGTTTAATGCTTTTGAAGGTACTGCGAAACTCTTGAGACTCTTTTGCAAGGCAACTATTATAGAAGCAAAAGATGATGAATTTGCTCTATATTTAAAGTTGTTTAACGAAAAAGAGAGCTTAGTTAGAAACTTCTTTGAGTTTCACATATATGCAGTTGAAGCTGGTTGTGGGGAGTCGGTTCCATACATGGAGTACAAAGGCAATAGAAGCTCACTTAAAGACTCTATAGTTAAGCTAGATGCAACTAAAAAGCTTGAAGCATTTAAAGATAAAAACTTCATTCCACCAGACTTGAAAAATATATAAATATAATTAAAGTAGAAATTTTATCTCATTTGGCTAAAATACATACACTAAACTTTTATCCAGGTCAATTATGGCGTTATTTCTCAAAAAAGTATCCATTTTCATATTTTTACTTATTATTGTTAACCCACTTTGCTCAAATGAGAAAAAAACACTTAATTTTGCTCCACTTCCTACAAAAAAAACATCAAAAAATATAGAAGATTTTTCAGCTATAAATTCATATTTGCAAGAAGAGCTTTCCATAGATATTAAATACATTTATAAAAAAGATTATCAAGATATCTTGGATGGGTTTAAAAATGGGACTATTGATATTGCCTATCTTGGTCCACTTCCATTTGTAAAACTAAAAAATGAATATAAATTTGTAAAACCAATAATAACTTTTAAACAAGAAAATGGTCTTAGTGGCAACAGATGCGTACTTGCGAAGTTCAAAAATGATGTATTTGATAAAAATAAACGGATAAAAGTAGCACTTACCCAGCCACTTTCGACATGTGGGTATCTTATGGTAAATGTTATGCTCAGAGATAACTTTAACATGAAACTTAAAGATCAAGCATATGACTACAAAATGTCTCATACAAATGCTTTAATATCAGTTGTCAAAGGGGAATTTTTAATTGCAGGAGCAAATGAAAAAGTAGCTAAAGCATACGAATCTTTAGGCATGGAAATTATTGCACGTAGTGAACTTTTGCCAGGTTCTAGTCTTGTTCTAAACACAAAAACTCTTTCAAAAAAGCAGATTGAAAGTATTGAAAAAATTCTCTGGGAACTTCCTCAATCAACATATAAAAGTTGGCAAGGAATAACTTCTGATGGCGTAGAAAAAGCTAATATTCACGACTACGATGGATTTAACATAGATTTAGATATACCAAAAAAAGGAAATATGAAGTGAAAAAAACAATAACTATATCCTTTTTGATCATCTCTATATTTACTTTTATATTCTACTACAGTATGCAAGCTTCTAAACATACAGTTATACAAAATGTTGCAAACAAAACCCTAAATTCAATAAAAGTAGCAAATGATTCTATTCTTGACACTTATAAATTAGTAGCTCAAAAAAGCTTTCACGACCTTATGAAAAGTGATGAAACACTTAAAATTTTAAAAGAATTTAAACATTCTGAGAAAGAAGATAAAAAAAACATACTCAGAGGAGAATTGTACAGACTTCTTTACAAAGAGTATGACTTTATGAAAACATTCAATATTCGCCAATTTCATTTTCACACTTATGATGGTAAAAGTTTATTAAGATTTCATTTGCCATATGAAAATGGGGATTCACTTATGAATACAAGGACTTCTATCAGACTTGCAAATACAGAGTTAAAAAATGTAGTTGGATTTGAGGGAGGTAGAATTTTCCCTGCTTATAGATATGTTTTTCCAATTATTGATAAAGGTGAGCATCTTGGAAGCGTAGAATTTTCTATAGCCTTTGAAGCAATTGAAGAAAGGCTTCAACAAATACTTCCCTTTTATGCACATGAGATTATCATGAACAAAGCTGTGAGCTACGATAAAGTTTTTAAAGGTCATATAGACTTTTTCATACCTTCTAGGTTTAGTAATGATTATTATATAGAAAATACATTCATATCAGAAGTCACAAGAAAAATAAAAGAAGATGAATTAGTAACAAAACTTACAGTACTAGCAAAAGCTAGCGATAATTTTTCAAAAAAACTACATAAAAAACAAAGTTTTGCAGTTCCTATTGTCGATAACAACAAAGGCTATGTAGTTACTTTTCTAAACTTAAAAGATATAGACCATAAAGATGTTGGGTATATAGTTTCTTATGCGAATTTACCAGATATCATAGTTATAGAAAGAAGATATCTTATATTTACTGTTGTTGTTCTTCTAGGGGCTATCTTACTCTTCATGCTTGCCACCACTCTGATTATTCAAATGCAAAAAGCAAAAAGTGAATCTTTAAAGTTTCAAAAATTTATCAATGTTCAAAATTCTATTATAATTTTAACTGATGGGAGAAAATTTAAGTTTGCAAATAAAAGCTTTTTTGATTTCTTTGATTATGAAGATATAAAAGATTTCACAACTCATCATCATTGTATATGTGAACTGTTCATTAAAAAAGATGGTTTTTTTAGTTTAGCTAATTTTAAACATGGTGAAGAGAGTTGGATAACTAGCATCTTAACTCTGTCTAAAAGACAGAGAATTGTAACTATGCGTAGCAAAACTTCAGAGCTTCATGCTTTC
>JBLIEY010000202.1:0-3305 GCA_047633475.1 Sulfurimonas sp. | reverse complement strand
CATAAGCTCTTTTGACATAAGTAAGGATATCATTTATATTTGCAAAAATTTCTTTATAAAGTTTTATAAAGTACTCTTTATAATCACTATCTGTGTCTTTTAGATTATGATTTGAATAGAAATCCATAAAACTTTCAAATTCAACTCGTTCACCGTATAATTCACAAAACCTTTCATGCATTTGTAAAAAAGTATAGTTAATTGATTTTGTATAAAGGAATTCTTTTTCACTATATACTGTTATAAATGCGTCGTTTTCTTGAAAATATATGAAACAGTGTACACCACTTGTTTCGATAATTTCTTTTTCATATAATGACTTTAGTAGAAGAGGAGAGGGGATTATAGTATCAATATATTTTATTTTACTAACAACATTGCTAAAAGTTTCATCAATGCTTAATGGGTCAACTATAAATACATGAAAGCTTCTATTTTCTTCATCAAGAGAATTGAATGTTTCAATAAACTGTATTTGATAAGTAACTGCTTGATCTAGTGCTAACTCATCATATATTTTATTATTAATAGCATCATGCAAGTCTTCTTCTGGAATATTCTTTGAAATAGATATCTGGGAGTTTATAAAACTCTTAGTGTTTATGTATGATATTGCATACTGATCTTTTTTATACTCTGGAGAACCTATATTAGACAGAAAACTAGAGATACCACTAAGGTATGTATCTTTATACGGATTAACAGAAATTACACTTGAAAAAGAGTGTTCAGTTTTTTTACTCATTTACTATAATCCTATTTAAAATAAACCATTGACATAGAACAAAATTTATCATCTTTATAAAATTCAATTCTATATTCGTTATGATTCTTATCAACAGAAAATTTATTATCCATTGCTTCTTGATTTATATCAACTCCACATTCAGTAGAATGTTTTTTTGATTTAAAACCAATGACATTGACGCGAAAATTACTGCTTTTTACTATATTGAAATCGTCATTTACAGAAAAAGATGAAGGCAATTTAATAGATTTCATCTGATTGTCAATTCTAATATCAATTTTTTCTTCACAATTTTTAGCAACTTTAAAATATTGAGGTTCTAAAAGTGTAATTATTTTATTACCAATGTATACAACAAAGTTACCATGAATCTTCTTTACGCTTCCTAATGGATGTGAAAACTCAAACACATTCTCACTTAATTCTATCGGAATATAGCTTAAAGATTTTCTTATATTGTTTAAATTTAATGATATATTGTTATTTATTTTTAAAATTCCATATTTTTTGAGTATTTTATCTAGTTCTTTTTCATTTAATTCAAACTCTCTTTTAAAAGTAATTCCCATTATTTTCATAAACTCTTCAATAGCAAGAAGTTGATAAAAGACTTTTTTTGAGAGAGAAGAAAGGTTTTTACTACTTTCTATTGCAAAAGCCGGTTTGTTGTTTGTTACAGCAAAGTAGGTTAAAGAAAGTTGCATTGCTTCGTCTTTAAACTCAGTATTAGTGTTTTTTACATCAAAACTATGAAGGTCTGTGAGTAGTTTTTTATTGATATTATTTTTGACTGCAGATGCAATGGAGTTTAAGTCACCAAAGGGTTGCTCTTGTTTTAATTTATATTGATCTATTACACAAGTCTGACCCCAAGAATTTGGATTAAAAATACTTCCTTGGTGCTTTTTTCGATAAAAACCATGCCCGTCATGTAAATTTAAAACTAAGGATACTTTTTTTGAAAGTATTACTTTTTTTATATCTTGTACTATCTTTGAGTCTTTATCATCTTTACCAATAGAGGCAAATTTTCTATTCATATCTCCGTTTACACCTCTGTTGTCGGACTGGATACTTTCTTGATTTAGATTTGGCACAATCCAAAGGTTTTTAGAAGTAATTTTGTACTGAGTTGCTAATATAGAAGCCGCAAAATAACCACCTGGTTCATTTCCATGAATTCCACCGATAACAAGAAGAGTAGTATTTGAGTCAGTATTTTCTTTTTTTATTAGTTGTACGTTTGAAGATGCAAAAATATTTACAGCAAAAAAAAGAAAAAAAGAAAAAAATAGATTAAATCTAATTTTACCCATTTCTATTTTTCTGTAATGATTTTCATGTCATTATTTGCATTAATCCTAACT
This sequence comes from Sulfurimonas sp., assembly GCA_047633475.1. Classification (GTDB taxonomy): domain Bacteria; phylum Campylobacterota; class Campylobacteria; order Campylobacterales; family Sulfurimonadaceae; genus Sulfurimonas. Next base: position 1,190 of record JBLIEY010000202.1, on the reverse strand, counting down.
AGTAAGGTTTTATCTCCGGTGAATTCAAAAGTATCAGATTTGTAAAATTCTTTAAATGTGACTTGATATATATCTTTAGAATCAGGATATGGAACAACATTAATATCATTGAAAAGAATTGTTTTTTTCTCAATCTTTTTAAAAACTCTAGTCTTGTAGCTCTTAAATCTATCAAAATTCATACCATCAAATCTATTAAATTCATTATCATAAAAGTTCATGTATCCATCTATATCATCAAATAGCCAACTATATCTCCATGTGTAAAGTTGTGATAAAATAGATGCAAGAATTTTTTTTGATACTTTCTGTTGTACGGTTGTACTATCTATAATAAGAAGAGTGCTATCAATATTTATAGTCTTGTCTAAGAACTCTAGGTTTGAGTTGTCAATTGCAATACAGCCCTTTGTAAATTCATCTCTAGTCTGTTCGGTAGGAAGGCCATGTATCCAGATGCCATGTCCATCTTTTCCTCTGTATTTATCATAAATATTAGGATATGAAGTAACAAAGGCTAAAGGACCATAGAATGAGTCGAGGTTGGTTTTCCTAGATAATTTTTTGGTTATTCTATAAATTCCTATTGGAGTTTTTAGGTCTCCTTCTCTGACCTTATCTCCCCCTATTTTTCCAGTGAAAGCACTATACTCTTTTTTAAATTTATAAGTATTATTTAAGTCTTTTGTATAAAGGTTTAATGTTGACTTTTCTTTATCACAGGTTAAAACATTTGGATATGATTCTAAGTACCCAAATGTTGTATCTACTTGTTTTATATATTCAGTCCAGTAAGAAATTTTTGTTAGCTCTAAGTCCATTTGCTTTTCTATGTTGTTTATACCATTAAGTCTATACTTTGTTAATAAGTCATTTGAGTATAAAGATAAAGAAATTAGTATTAAAAAAAATATTTTCACGATTTATATCCTATCTCTTCTAAGTATGCTTTATCTTTTGTCCAGCCTTTTTTAACGCTTACTTGAAGGTTTAAATATGCTTTTTTCCCACTCAGTCTTTCTATTTTTTCTCTAGCAGATTTACCAATTCTTTTGATTGATTCTCCGCCTTTACCTATGATAATTCCCTTTTGAGACTCTTTTTCTATAATAATAGTAGCATGAATTCTATCGATGCCTTCTTCTTCTTCAATCGAATCTATAAGTACATCAGACTCATAAGGTATTTCA
>JBLIEY010000201.1:0-3356 GCA_047633475.1 Sulfurimonas sp. | reverse complement strand
ACATTGCTTTGCTCATAAATTTCTTTTTCCATAAAGAAACGGTAACCATCTTTTTGTGCTGATAGTTTATTTTGAGAAAGTTTTGTAAACATAGGATTTTTTTTCTTTTCATTTTTGTCAAAGATAGCAACTTCTTTGGCATTTACAAAACCGTAATCACCGTCTTCAAAGTAATTAACTTCACTTGCATGACCAATTAAAGGGGTGTCAGATGAAGCAAAAAACTTTTCATTTTCAGCATTAATCCCTACAAGCATTGGTGAGCCATGTTTTGCAAAGAAAATTGTCTCAGGTTCGGACTTTGTAGTTAGTAAAATAGCATATGCGCCTTCCAACTCTTTTAAAGTTTTTGAAAATGCTTCAAATGCGCTTTCACATACTTTTAAGTTTCTCTCAAATACATGAACAATTACTTCTGTATCTGTTTGACTGAGAAACGTAACTCCACTAGCAAGTAGTTCTTTTTTGAGCGTAGCATAGTTTTCTATGATGCCATTATGAACAACGTATGAGCACTCCCCTTGATGTGGGTGCGCATTTAACTCGGTTGGTTTTCCGTGGGTAGCCCAACGAGTGTGACCAATACCTACAGCAAATCCATTGGTTACAAAATCTTTAGTTTTTTCTTCAAGATTTACAAGCTTGCCAACAGCTTTGTAGTTTGAAAATTGACCATTTTGTAAAACTGCTATGCCTGCTGAGTCATAACCTCTATATTCTAGTTCTTTAAGCCCGTCAAGTAAAATCTGTTTAGTATTTTTTTCGCCTATATATCCAACAATTCCACACATTTAAATACCTTTAGTTAATAGTTCATAAATTTTTTCATCATTATCGCATATATCGTTTTGTTTTTCCATTAAGAAGCTATCTCTAACCTTGTACTTTGTTGAGTGCATTTTAGCTGAGACTATATTTATCCCAAGCGATTCAAAACAATTCATTATATATGCTAAAAGTCCTATTTGATTTTTTGTATTGATTTTAATTTCTGCATGTGTTAGGGAGTGTTCACAGTCAATGGTTATTTCTTCTTGCTTAATTGTTACTTGTTTTAACTCAACATGTCTTTTCATATCGAAGGCATTGTTCACAATTTCTTGAACTTCTAGAAGTTCATTTCCTCCTACATTTTTAATAAATTCTATTTTAAAGTATTTTACTCCATCAAAAAGAGTGATTATTTCCATAGATGCAACATCTAAATGGCTTAAGGTAGCAAGTAAATAACCTACATTTACTGGAACTTTTCTATATATTTCAATACTTAAAGAATCTTTTGCATGAACATTATAATCGTATTTTTTTGTCTCTTTGGCTACTTTCACAATTTTGATAATGTCAATTGGAGTATGTTTGAAAAAGAACAAATTTGACTCTACTGCTAAGAGTTTATTTTGCAAGGTTTTTGGAAGATTTTTAAATTCTTCTAAATTTTTAACCCGTTTCTCAATGATAGTTCTTTTTGAAGCATCTGTTATTCTACTACTATTTTCTGAAACTTCTAAGGCCCCTTTATATAAGTTAAAAAGTAATTTAGAATTAAAGTTATTGTAAGCATTTCCACCAACTCCATTTATATCAGCATAAGTTAAAATGTAGAGAAGTTTTAAGTTTTTTGTGTCTTTGATTTTAGCCATAAATGTATAAAGAGTTTTTTCATTATAGATATTTTCTTTAAACGCTACATTACTCATAAGTATATGATGTTTTATGAGAGTAATGGCCCTCTCTAGAATCTCACCAGCAAGATTTATTTTACCTGCAAAAGGAACTATAAGTTTTGCTCCAACTTCACTATGGTCTTGTTTTCGACCTTTGCCTGTGTCGTGAAAAAGTACAACTATTTTAAGTAATAGCTTTTCATCTGGAGTTAGTTCTTTATAAAGTTCTTGTATAAAAGGTTCTTGAATGTTTTCAAGTGCTTCAACGCATTTGATAGAGTGAATATCTACAGGATAGTGATGATAACCGTCAAACTGTGGAAGATACATTACTTTTCTAAAGCCTGTAAAGAGGTCCTGTAATACTCCTGCATCGTAAAACAACTTTAGATGACAGTAAATATTCTCTTTTTTAAGTAACTCTTTTATAAGTGTATATGTAGTCATAGCTAGAGGGTGTGATATTTTAGTGTAGGTCATTTGATTTAAAAAACCAGCATCAAAGTGATAGTTTTTGTCCGGCAATGAAATAAGAAGTTTTAACAAAGTATTAATGGGTTGAATCTTTAGATTGTAAGAAGCAAAGAGTCTGTCTTCTAGTAAATAGATTCCTTTAGCTAGGCGATTTTTTCTAAACTTTTCAACATGACTCATATCAGCTATATATGGTCTAACCATTTTTTTAACAAAAATTTGAGTAAAGTTATTTATTCGCCATAAAGCTTGTAAGACCTTACTTGTCAGTTTTAGTTCATTTTTAAAGCCTAGCATTCTTGCTACTTGAGGCATTAAATCAAGGATTAGTCTATCTTCTTGTTTATGTGTGATTAAATGTAAGGCACTTCTAACACGAAATAGAAGTTCGAGCGCTACACGATATTCTTTATACTCTTCATCTGAAAAAAGTTCTTGACTTAAATCTCTTAAATTATTAACTCCATAGATAGTTTGCGCTATCCATACAAGAAGCTGAGAATCACGGAGTCCTCCTACAGTTTCTTTTATATTTGGTTGCATTGAAGTCGGGTATTTTTTACGTCGTATCTGAGCTTCATCAATCTTGGCAAGTATAAATTCTTTTTGATTGTAAAGTCTGATTTTATTTAGCTCTTTTTGTGTTGCATCCCAAATAAAAGGCGAGCCAATAATTAGTCTTGATTCCATAAGTGAAGTTCGTATAGTTATATCTTCTCCTGCCGCTCTAAATAAGTCTGTTGTTTCATGAACTCTATGTCCAAGTTTAAGTCCAGAATCCAGAGCAAGGTAAAATAATTTTTCAATAATAAGTTGAGTGTTAAAACCTTCTACATCTTTATAAACTATAAGAAGATCAATATCACTATGAACACATAATTGCTCTCGTCCATAGCTTCCAAGTGCAACAACAGCTATGGGTATAGAGCTTCGCATAGGTAGATAATTTCCAAATACTCTTCTAAGTACGGTTTTATACATTAAAGCAATTACTGAATCTAATTTTTTTGTATGTTTAACTAAAAAATCTTTGCCTTGTGAACTTTCAAAAAGTTCATGAAGAGATGATTTATACTCTTTTATATATTCTTTAAAAAGTTTTGAAAGCTCAAAGTCTGAGCCATTTTTTTCTATGATATCTTCTATTTGTAAGAGTATGTTCAAATTAAAGTCCTGAAGTCTTTTTGTTATTATAGTCTAGTAGTATAAATTTGATAT
>JBLIEY010000200.1:0-3404 GCA_047633475.1 Sulfurimonas sp. | reverse complement strand
CAGGATTATAAATACATCATAGAAAACTACTTTTATTTATTAAATGCTTTTATATTATTACTGGAAGAAAATAAACAAATAGAGGAGTTAGATATACGAACGAATAAGTTACAAGAATTCAATTACTTGAATTTAACTACATCTGAATTTATTCACAAAAGCTTTGAGTTAATTAAAGTAATTCAATCCTATATAAATGACTACAAAAAATTTATTTTAAAAGATAACATTAAAATAGAGTATAAACAAAAACTGAACGATTTAATAAACTTATCATTTGATATAAAGAATGAAACATCATTTTTATATTCACTAAATAAAGCTGAAGATATAAACTATACACTATGTGACTTAATTGTAAGAACTATAAAATTGATGCAAAAAAATGAACCTACATTTATAAAGAAATATAAGTCTAATAATACATCAGGACTATTAGAAGCAGATTTTAGAGATATTGCTTATCGAACTTTTGGATTATCACATGATGTAACTATATCAGCCGAGGCACTTAGCCGTGGGGGAAGAACAGATTTACAAATTGAAAGTCAAAAATTTGGAACTAAAACTTTTGAATTCAAAATCTGGGGTAGTAATGATTATAAAGATGTAGTAAAACAAATTTATGAATACCTAACAGATTTTGAAGATGAAGGTTTTATATTTATGGTAAATAAAAATAAAAAAAATATTGATAATGAATATATTAAAAATATAGAAAATATGAAGATGGGCTTTATTTCAGATAGTTTAGAGAGACGAGAGATTAATGATTTTACTTTTTTTCTTTCTAAGCATATAATACACACAAAAGAAAAAACAATATATCATTTTATTTATAACCTATATTGATGAATTGCAAAAAACACTTCTCAAAAATACTTCTCAGTGAGTGAATCTCCACTTTTTAGCTCGTTCCCATCGTCCTCGATGGGAACGCATATTTAAGTAAAAAATAATTATAATGCACAAATGGGAAGAAGTAGATATAAAATATATGAACAAACACATCCTCATTTTATAACTTGTACAATACTACATTGGATACCTATATTTACAAGAATAGAAACAACAGAAATAGTGTTTAATACACTGCTTTATCTTCAAGAAAAAGATAGTTTAAAACTTTATGCATATGTAATACTTGAAAACTACTTGCATCTAATAGCTAGTAGTGATGATTTAGCTAAAAGTATGAGAAGTTTTAAATCAAAAATACTTCTCAGTGAGTGAATCTCCACTCAAGAAGCAGTATAATAATACTGCTGAGTCGGTTCATGTAGATTATACAAATGAAAGATAAATGAGCATCTCAAAAACATCTATAAAAGTCATGAACTAGACGAAGAATCAACTATTGGGAAATTCCCAATAGTTCAAGTCGAAGATGATTATATTGCAAATACTTCTCAGTGAGTGAATCTCCACTTTTTGTGTAAAAAACAAAAAATTGAGCAAAAACTTATTGATTAAATGTAATGAAACACAAATCTATTAATGGGTGAAACTCAAGTGTGGTGAACTTAAGTTTTGTTATAATAATACTTAAATAAATTATTGGAGTTCATTATGCAAACTTTAGCAGTTCAAGTCCAAGATGACTATATTGAAGATTTCATGAATTATGTTAATAATCATAGTGAAAATATCACTATTTCTAAAGATAAAAACTTAGAAAGTGACTCATTTTTCCATGAACGAAAGAAAGAACTACATCAAATCAGAGATGATATAAAAAGTGGAAAAAACCAATTGATTTCATTTGATGATTTTGAAAATAAAACTAACCAACTTGAAAAAGAACTTGAACTAAAATATGCAAATTAAACTCGATAGAAAATTTGAAATAAACTTCAATATTATATTTGAGTATATCGCTAAAGATAAACTTTCAGCTTCCAAAAAATTTAAAAAAGAACTATTTGAACAAATTAAAAATCTTCCAAACTTCCCATATAAATTTAAAAAATCATTTTACTTTTATGATGAAAAAGTTAGAGATATGACTTTTAAGGGCTACACAATTATTTATGAAGTTGAGCTTGACAATAACTGTATAATAATATTAAATATATTTCAAAAGAATAAACCTTAACGGTAGTTCAAATACAAATTAATCGTTTTACAACACAAACGAGAATGTTCTTATGCAAGCTTAACCATCCTCAAATAACAAAACAGCTATAATGCCAGCAATAATTTATGTAGACATACATAAACTAAAATAACGGAATAACCAAGGAACGACAATGAAACAAAGCGAATACCTAGAACTAGGTAGAATCAACACACTTTATATAGACAGACTCACAACTCCAGGTGCTTACCTGATGGCACTTGATGGTAATGATGTACTTTTACCTGGACCTTACCTTACACCAGAGATGAAAGAAAGAACACTTGTAGATGTTTTTTTATATACAGACTCAGAAGACAGACTTGTAGCTACAACACTTACTCCAACTGCAAAACTTGATGAAATGGCACTGTTTGAAGTTATAGACACCGCACCTTTTGGAGCATTTATGGACTGGGGTTTAAGTAAAGATCTTTTAGTACCAAATATGTTTCAAAAAACTCCTTTTAAAGTTGGAGAAAAAAGATTTATAAAAGTAATTTACGATGAACGCACTCACCGTCTTGTAGGAACTGAAAAACTTGGTGACTTTTTTGAACATAAGGTTAAGGGAATCAAAATAGCTGATGAAGTTAATATGTTAGTTATTGCAAAGACTCCACTTGGTTACAAATGTATCGTAGAAGATAAGTACGAAGGTCTAATTTATCATAACGAAATATTTGAGAACCTAAACCTTGGTGATAAAAGAAAAGCTTATGTAAAAGCTATTAGAAAAGATGGAAACATTGACCTTAACCTTAGAAAAGCAGGAAGTAAAAAAAGTGCAAGTTCTTCAGATAAAGTTCTTGAACTTTTAAAGCAAAACAATGGAATCATGCCTTACAACTACAAAAGCGATGCAGAGCTTATCAAAGATATTTTTGGTCTTAGTAAGAAAGAATTTAAACGCTCACTAACTACACTTGTAGATGCTAAAAAGATAGAAGTTAAAGATACAGGTATTTATATAAAGGACTAATTATGGGTAAAAAACAGAAAAAAAGCGTTGAGCTATCAGATAAAAAAATAAACTTTATGATTCAAAAAACATCTTATAAAGCAATACGTTACTATCCGACTGCTATGAGTCTTGATGTTATGGTTACTGATGAAGATGGTACAAAGTTAGGAATGCAAAATATCGCTTTTGCTCATATTCCTAAAGAAATAAAGAAAATTATCAAGCCAAATTAACTATAATAGTTCCAAATAAAAAAAGGAACAACTTTCATGCCTAAATCTTACTTAGAATCAATGCCAGATGAAAATGGATTTTTTGGAAAAT
>JBLIEY010000199.1:0-3434 GCA_047633475.1 Sulfurimonas sp. | reverse complement strand
GATTACAATGCAAATTCTCATTTTTGTTTCAGATATTATGGGTGTCTTGGGTGGAATGATAGTGGCACAAGTTGATCTAGGGATTAGCCCGCAACTTTTTATAGAAAGATTTAGTGATGTCGTAGCAGCAAAACATTTTTTTATAGGACTTATTAAAGGTCCCTTTTTTGCGTTTCTTATAGCATCTATTGGTGTTTATAGAGGATTGATGGTAAAAGATAATACTCAAAGTCTTGGGTTTAATACAACAAAAAGTGTCGTAGAGTCTATCTTTGCAGTAATTATATGTGATGCAATTTTTTCAATCTTTTTTACAAATTTGGGAATATAATGGCTGCAATTATTGAAGTTAAAAATGTTAAAACTATTTTTGGTGATAAAGTTGTTCATGATGGATTAAACCTTAGTATTAATGAAGGCGAAATTTATGGACTTGTTGGACCTTCTGGATGTGGGAAAACAACTCTTTTACGCGAGATGGTAATGTTGCAAAAATTTGCTTCAGGTTCCATAGAAGTTTTAGGCCATGACTTATCAAACATAAGATACAATGAAGCTCAAAAACTAAGAAGAGAGTGGGGTGTTTTATTTCAAGCAGGGGCACTATTTTCTTCTCTTAATATTAAAGATAATATTTCATTGCCTTTAATTGAATATACTAATTTATCTCAAAAAATGATAGACGAAATAGTTGAGTTTAAGATTAACCTTGTTGGTCTTAAATCTAGAGATGCTCTCCTCTATCCATCTGAGATAAGTGGTGGGATGAAGAAAAAAGCCGCATTAGCTAGGGCTTTGGCAATGGACCCGAAACTTCTGTTTTTAGATGAACCGACAAGTGGGTTAGACCCAATATCTGCAAGAGAATTTGATAGTTTGATTCTTAAACTTAAAAAGCTTTTAGGATTAACTATAGTAATGGTCTCACACGATTTACAATCAATTTATGCTACACTAGATAAAGTTGCAATAATTGATAAAAAGAAAATCGCCTTTGAGGGAAAATTAAATAATATTAAAGATGCTAAAAGTGAATTTATACAAACATTTTTTAGAACTTAGCATTATAGCAACGATGGAGATAAAACCTCATGAACAATAAAGTCAATTATACAATGGTAGGAGTAGCGGTACTTCTAGGCGTAATACTAATGTTAGGATTTACATATTGGCTTTTAAAGCCAAAAGCAGAGGATGACACACAAAAATTTATCGTGCTTTTTGATGAATCAGTATTAGGATTGCATATAGATTCAGCAGTCAAATACAGAGGTATAGATGTTGGAAAAGTAACAAGATTAAGAATTAACGCTAAAAACACAGAACAAGTCGAGGTTTTAGTGACCATACTAAAAACAACTCCAATAAAAGAAACTACTGTAGCTAAACTTACTTCCCAAGGTATCACAGGACTTAGTTATATAAATCTTAGTTTGGGTGATAATGGTGCTGCTCGTCTTAAAGCTAAAAAAGATGAAAAATACCCAATTATAAAAACAGAAGCTTCATTCTTTGAGCGTTTTGAAAAATCACTTGGAAGTGTTTCTACAAAACTATCTAAAACGCTGACAGGAACAGAAAAACTTTTAGATGCTGACAATCAAAAACAAATAGCACTCTTGCTTAATAGATCAGCTTCTTTTATGTCTAAGATGGAAAGACTATTAGATGATCAAACTATATCTGATTTTCATTCATCTATGCATAACCTTGCTAGTGTTAGTAAAAAGATAGATAAACTGATGCCAAAGATGGATAAATTTATAGATAACAGTGCAGTATGGGAAAATAAGATATCTGCTTCACTCTCTTCAATAATGAGTAGTTATATAGGTATAAGAACAACAATGGACAGTGTAAAGATGGCATTAGATAGTGGAGACTATAACCTAAAAGAAATATCAAAAGATATGATGACTACGATAAATAATACACTTATAGAAATGCAACATTTAATGGTAAGAATGGAAGGTGCTATAAATCAGCATGAGAGAAGTCCAGGTGACATATTATTTATGCAAGAAGCAATTAAAAAAGGTCCAGGAGAGAAGTAATGATAAAATTATATGTTGGAATAATAATGATACTCTTATTAGCAGGATGTTCTACAACAAATCCTTCTGTTACAGAGTATAGACTATCAGTTAAAGCCTTGGATTATAAGAGTTCATCGAATGGATGTGAAGATAAATCAATAAAAGTATCACAAGCCTTTAGCTCAAATTCATTAATGGAAGTTCGTATGAGCTATGTGCAAGATGAACAAAAAATTTATTCATATTCACAGGCACAATGGAATAACTCGCCAAATCAAGAAATTTCATCACAGATAGCTAAGGCTTTAAGAGATTCAAAATTATTTAAAAATACTCAAACTTCAAAATCAAGAAGTAATAGCGACTTAATATTAGAAGCCAATATAGAAGATTTTATGCAGTATTTTACTCAAGACTCAACTAAGTCTTATGTTAAAGTTATGATAAGTTTTACTTTAATAGACTCAAAAACAAGCGAAGTTATAGCTACAAAAACATTTAATGCAAAAAGAAATGTTACTTCACTAGATGCATTAGGTGGAGTAAAAGCTTTAGATGCTGCTCTACATGATGTTTTAGAACAAGGAATCCTATTTTTAAACGAGGTTTGTCTATGATTAATGAAAAAGAATATCAACGCAGAAGAGAATTATTAACTGATAAATTAGCTAAAAATTCTTTGAGTATAGTTTTTAGTTCTGAGAATAAAACTCGTTCTAATGACACTAACTATCCATATAGACAAAATAGTAACTTCTATTATTTAACAGGGTTTAAAGAAGATAACTCCTGTTTGCTCTTTGTAAAGGGTAAGCAAAAGACAAAATGTTTGTTATTTGTACAAAAAAAAGATGAAGTGCAAGAGTTGTGGAATGGTAAAAGATTAGGTAATATTGAGGCTAAAAAAAGGTTTTTAGTCGATGAAGTTATAATTATTGATAATTTAAAAGAAACTATAAAAAAAGTTTCTAAAGACACAGAGTCTTTATATTATGACTTTGGTAATGAACTCTCAAAAGTTAAGAAACTTTTTAAAGATAGTTTTAAAAAGCATAGAGATATTTCAATAATTATAGGTGAGATGAGGCTTGTTAAATCAGAGTCAGAAATTAAACTAATAAAAAAAGCAATTTCAATTACAAAAAAAGCTCACCACAAAGTAATGTCACATAAGAAAAAAGGTAAAAATGAGTATGAACTTCTTGCATCTATAGAATATAATTTTAAAAAGCAAGGTGCATACAATGACGCGTACACTTCCATAGTTGCGGGTGGTGATAATGCAAATATTTTGCATTATATATCTAATGATAAGCCATTAATAGATGGAGAATTAATCCTTATTGATGCTGGTTGTGAGTATGATTACTATGCTAGTGATATTACAAGAACTATCCC
>JBLIEY010000198.1:0-3557 GCA_047633475.1 Sulfurimonas sp. | reverse complement strand
TAGCTTTATATTCTAAATCATTAGTTAGTTTCACTAGTCCTGCTTTTTTCATAATAATTTTTGCCTTTTTTGGCCATTCTTTTCTATAGTTAAAAGAATGTGGATGACCACCAATCATAGATATAAACTCTATACTTGTCTTTTTATTGAATAATATTTTTTTTCCATGCTTATTTACTAGTTTATTTAACCAAAGCCGAGCTTCTTTAAAAACCTTTACTTTAGAGCTACTTATAATCCATCTCGTAGCAAAATCATTAAAACATGCTATATTTGCAGAATGTTTTAATGATTTATTGTAGATAAGTAACTCAAGCTTATTAGATGTACCAGCATAAGGAGTAGGTCGGTAGTCTCTTTTTAGACTTTTTGGTCTTTTTTTCCATACTAAATCACTTTTAGAAGATTTTTTAATCTCCTTTGGATCAAATAAAACTTTTTTCTTAGATTTAGAGTAGGGTAATTCTAAGCTTGGAAGCTCTTTGTCTCCCTTAAAAGCACCTAAACTAAGTATGTTTCCAGTTATTTGAGCAACATACCCTCGACCATATCCAGATTCCAACCCAGCAATAGCTAGAATAGCAGCAGGAGGAAGATTGTATTTTTTAGCTACTTCTATGGCTTCCTTAGAAGTAGTCTTGTAAAACTCTTTTACATGCTTGTATTTTCTAAAACTGAATTCTGCTGAATATAAATTAGAAAAGCTAAGTACTAGAACAATACTTATAATAGATTCTTTAAAGAACATAATTGTTGGTACTCCGATGTTTTAATATGTATTGGTTAACATAATGTAAATTCTCTTGAATATTATATTCTACAAATAGCCTACTTTATTTAAAGTATACACTAGGTTGAAATGATATTAAAAAATATCAAATATGCAACAACTCTATATATTTATAAGTTCACTCTTGTCTTTTGACAATGCTATAATTGCAAATAGGTTTTCTTCTCTTTTATATTTTGTAATATACCAAACATCCAAAAGCGTTCCTATTAGGTTAACTAGCAGTTCTGCTTCACGTTGTTCCACATCAATAATTTTATTAACATCTTTTTTCATGTAAGTATCAATATTACCAGTTTTTCTTACAGAATTAATAGCGCTCCAAGTCAGTGGATCTATTCTGTCTTTTATTTCTTCTATCTCATTAATAAGCACACCCTTATTAACTTTCCAAAAGTCTCTAATCATTTCCTGTAGACATTTTATCGCTAAAGTAGCTGAAGTCTTTGGACTTAGGTCTTTTATTTCACATGCTTCGTTGTAATCATTTAAAATCTGTTCTGGTATATAATCAAAAAATATATTTCCCTCACTATTAGGACATATCCAGTTAACTTCACTCATCGCTACCCTTTTTACATTCATCTTTATCTAATAATTCTTTATCTCAAATTGACACGTCTTCAAATTATTTTATACATAATTGAATAGTCACTTTTACAATCCTTAATCATATCAAATATTAATAAAAATACCTATAAAACTTGCAGATGAAAGTATTATAATGTATAAATTAACCATGTTTATATATAAAATAGTATATCAAGTTTTATATAAATATGATGGTGTCCTAATAAAGTGGGGAAAATAATACAATAGGTGTTTAAAATAATTCTTCTAACACTAGGTTTGAAATGAATGGTAAAGTGGCTTAAAAAGGAATAAGCACAGCGTAAGCCGAGTTTGTCATAAACCCTACTCTTCGGTGTTTACGGCTCACATGTAACAACTTTACTATGATTTAAAGCTTATGCTGTTACAAATCGGTTACAATTTTTCATCTAAAAGATATTGACTTGCACACATATAAGGTGTATAATTATACACACAATAAGGAATATACTATGAATACTGTAAGATTAAATATAACATTACCAACATCTGTAAACAATGATATGACACGTTATGCTGAGGAGCTTAATGAAAAGAAGAGCCATATTATAGCTTCTGCTCTTGATATGTACTTTGATTATTTGGATTTAAGAGTTGCAGAAAAACGACTTGAAGATAATGAACCTACTATTTCTATGGATGATTTCTTTAAAGAGTTAGAGTCAAATGTATAAAATTGATTTTAAGCCTAGCGTTAAAAAAGATTTTAAAAATATAAACAAAGCTGATATAGCATTTATACGTAGTTCTTTAAATGAATTTGTTAAAAACTTCTCTTCTGAATATGAGAAAAATTTAATGTCTAGTGGTAAGATTAAGAAGCTTCAAGGTCAAAAAGAATTGCTTTATCGTTTAAGACTTCGTTCTTATAGAATTGTATATAAAAAATATGAATATAAGCTAGTTATTTTAGTTGTACATGTAACTACTCGTGAAGATGCTTATAAATAATCTATATGATATAATCTCAAATGACTATGATGTATGAAAATCCAAATATAATTAACAATATAAAAGATGATAATTTAGCTAAGGCAAAAGATCTTCTCAAACAATACTACTTAAACGATGATAGACCTCTTTGTGTCTCATTTAGTGGTGGTAAAGATAGTACGTCAGTTGTTTACGTAGTCTGTGAAATGCTTCACGATCTACAAAAAGAAGATATAACACTATATAAAAAAGTATATATTATAAACTCAAATACTATGGCGGAACTCCCTCCTCTACTCGAACATTTACATACTTCATTAGATAGCATAAGATCTTATGCTTTAAAACATGATCTTCCACTAATAGTAGAAGAAGTATTTCCCGAAGAAAAAGACACACTAAATGTTCAACTTCTAGGTGTTGGTATGCCCCCTCCTTCCAATACGTTTAGATGGTGTACAGATAAACTAAAAGTTAACCCTATTGATAAGAGAATTAGATCTCTATTTCCAAAGGGAAAATTTATTTCTGTTATTGGTACTAGAAAAGATGAAAGCTTCAATAGATCAGCAAGAATAGAAAAGCTTTCTGTAAAAGGCACAAACCTAAAGATCAATGATAGATACCCAAATGCTAGTAATCTTATGCCTATTGAGGATTGGTCTACTAAAAATGTATGGGAACATCTTTTTAAACAAAAGAATGATCTACTAAATATTGACTTTTTATGGCAACTCTATAGTGACGCAAGTGGAAAAGACGCTGCTGAATGTTCTTTTGTTGCTGCAGGTGGTAAAGACATAGACGATGGTAAATTAGGCTGTGGTGTTTCTCGTTTTGGTTGTTGGCAATGCTACATGGTAAGAGATACAGACAAAAGCCTAGATGGACTTATGAATAGTGGTTATAACAACGTTAATCTATACAAAGAATATAGAGATTGGTACTGGAATTTAACTCAGCAAGGTTGGGAAAAAACAAGAGATGTTTACAACCACAGAACACAGGTTAAAGATCTATATAACAAAGGCGGAGAGGAAAGCCCTAAGTTTGGTATGACTATGCCAAAAGGCTTAAAACTGCAGATACGAAAAAACTCTTTAAAAAGACTTCTAGAACTACAAGATAAACTTGATGAAGAGATCATAACACTAAATGAAATCATACTGATCCAAGAAAGATGGTTAAATGAAGGTGATCTACAACTAACAGCTTTTAGACA
>JBLIEY010000197.1:0-3565 GCA_047633475.1 Sulfurimonas sp. | reverse complement strand
ACTAGGTGATAAAACTATCACTAACTATATTCCTGCTGACCATACTGACGCTCTAGCATTTGCTGAAGCTGTTATGGATGGTGAACTTACTTCTTATTCTATGTCTGCTCCAGTTGGTAGCGATGTAGCAACAGAAAGTTTTGCTGTAACTGTTATGATTCAGCAAGATACAGATAATAAAAAGCAGTATCTTAATCTAGTTCTTAAAGAGACTAAAGATGAGATTGATTTATTTCCTGCTCTTCAAGGTAAAACTTTCAATGGTGTTAAAGCTGATAAGATTGTTTTAATCTCTTCTAGACTTCAAACTCACTAAGGTTTGATATGACTCTTGAGTTGATGATAGAACTAGCAGGTTTTATATTTATTTTAATAAGTAATATTATCTTAGTTACTGTCTTCATCTCAAAGCAAAACAGTCGTATTAAGGTCTGCGAAGATAAGATTGAAGTCTTATTTACTAACGATAGACTTCATTCCGATGAACTTAAGACCTTAAACAAGATTGAGGGTCAACTAGAACTCTTAATTAAGCACTTTATGAACAAATAAATTTATTTAGTGTTACTTTCTCACACATAAAAACTAATTTTCTCTATAAAATACTTAAAAAGTATTGACTAAGATAAAGAATTCTAAAATGTGTTCAATTCAAAAAGTAGGTAATAAAATATTATGGAAATAGATATTTCGACATGGATGCTAATATTTTTTGTAGTATTATTTTCTGTTAGCATTTGGAAGGTTTATATTTTAATACCAAACAAACAATTAGCTGATGACGATACAACCAAAGAGGCACAAGAAGAACTTTTAAAGCTTGTGCTTAAAGTCATTAAACAAAGTGATGGAGAGTTAAATCATTCTCAACTATTCGAAAATATAAAAAATGATGAAGGCTTTGATGGGCAAAGATTTTGGAGGTTTAATCAAAACAAACTCAATCAGCTTTTAGACTATTACCATTTACAAAATCCAAATACGAGCTGTATTAAAGATATATATCATAATTTAAAGGCTTAATAGCCTTTAAATTTAGTTTTTATTTAGTTTCTATCAAGTCCGTTTAAATCTGCAAATGCTTCTTCAACACGATCTACTAAAGTTAGTTGACCTGCTCTAAGCCATTTTCTAGGATCATAATATTTTTTATTTGGTTTATCTTCACCATCTGGATTACCGATTTGACCTTGTAGGTAATCAATATTTTTTTCAACATATGCTTTTGTTCCTATCCAAGTAGCCCATTGAGTATCTGTATCTATGTTCATTTTAATAACACCATAACCAATAGCTTCTCTGATTTCACTAGGAGCTGAACCAGAACCACCATGAAATACAAAGTTTACAGGTTTTGGAAGTGTTTTAAATTTCTCTTCTATATATTTTTGTGAATTATCTAAAATTTTAGGAGTAAGTGAAACATTTCCTGGCTTGTAGACACCATGAACATTACCAAATGAAGCAGCAATTGTAAAATGTGAAGAGACAGACATAAGCTCTTCATATGCATATGCTACATCTTCTGGCTGAGTGTAAAGAAGTGAATTGTCCATATTTGTATTATCTACACCATCTTCTTCCCCACCCGTGCAACCAAGCTCTATTTCTATACTCATGCCTATTTTAGCCATTCTTTTTAAGTATGATTTACATGTAAGAACATTCTCTATTAAATTCTCTTCTGATAAATCAAGCATATGTGATGAGTATAGTGCGCGACCAGTATGTTTGAAGTGTTTTTCACCAGCGTCTAAAAGAGCATCTATCCAAGGAAGAAGTTTTTTAGCGGCGTGGTCAGTATGTAAGATTACAGCTACGCCATAAGCTTCAGCCATAGTATGAACATATTTTGCACCGGCAACTGCACCAACGATTGCAGCTTTTTCATTCTCGTTACTTAACCCTTTTCCTGCAAAGTAAGAAGCTCCACCATTACTAAACTGTATTATCACAGTAGATTTCACCTTCGCCGCTGCTTCTAAGACTGCATTGATAGAGTCATTTGATACAACATTTACAGCAGGGATTGCAAAGCCTACTTCCTTAGCCATGTTATAAACTTTTTGTACGTCATCTCCAAAAAGAACACCTGGTTTTACAATATCTAATATGCCTTTGCTCATTATAATTCCTAATTTTAATTATTATGCTTGTCATTATAATATAAGCTTTATTTAAAATAACTTTTTTATTAAAGTTTTTATGTTAAAATGTTTTAAAAACATAGAGTATAGATGCCCCAAAAAAATAAAAATGAATGGACTACCGATATTGTTCTCATAGATATTGTAAATTTTTCTAAACTTCAGGCAAAATACCAACTCGAGATAATCAACTTTCTAACTAAAAGTTATAAAAAGATGATTGAGAAGATGCTTCAAACGTCAAATATGGCATTGAACAACCTTATACTCGGTTATATTTCCACTGGTGATGGATTTTACTGCATACTAAACCCAAAACTAAGAGGTTATGGAACAATTCTTGGACTTAGTTTTAACTATTTTTCAGAGCATATTTCTAAAAAATATCCTTACTTTGAAGGACTTAGAATTGCTGTTCATACAGGTAAAATATATGAGTTTATAGATATACTTGGACATAAAAACTATATAGGTGATGGTCTTAATGACTGTTCTCGTTATATGCAGTTAAAAGATTTTTCTATATCTACCATAGTGGTTTCAGATACTGCTTATGAGAGTTTAAGAGCTTTTTTGGACCGGTATAAAAACTTCAATACACTCTTAATAGAGAGGGAATTTAAGTACTCGTCTGCATATACTTTTGAAGATAAGCATGGAAACAAGAAAGAAGGACGTAATGTGTGGCTAAGAAAGGCTGGTATAATTAATCCACCAAATACAAATTTCAATTCTATGCTTAAAATTTAATAAGGACTTTATAAATGAGATTAACAATAGATGAATATTCAAAACAGTTTAAAATGTCAAAAGAGATGATTAACTCAAAATTAAAATCAAAAAAAATAAATTATGTTATAGAAGACTCGGTAACATATATCATTGTTGCGAACAGCCCTATAAAAACTCCAATAAAAAGTGAAATTAAAGAAGTGCAAAAAGTAGTTGCAAGACCAAAAACAACTGTTGCTACAGTTATAGCACTCTATCAAAGAGAAAATACTCAGCTTAAAGAAAAGATTATGCAACTTGAAAGTAAAGTAGATAAGCTAATTGACGACAAAGAACAAATGCTTCGTGATGAGCGTGATAAAATCGAGAAACTATATACAAATAAAGATGAGCAATTAAAAAATATTTTAGAGCTAGTAAACACAAAAATGATGTTAGAACATCAAAACCAAACAATACATGAAGTTGAAACATTTGAGCAAGAAGTTCAACAATTAAAACAAGAAGAGATGCATAAAAATATTGTAGAATTAAAAGACTACCTTAAAACTCTAAGTCTTAAATCTTATCAGAGAAAAGTCATCAAGAGAAGGTTTTTATCCGTATGTGACAATGATATTAGAGTCACAAACAAAAATGGTAAACTATATTTAGATTTTTCCAAATATGACTATAGCGACTTACTA
>JBLIEY010000196.1:0-3614 GCA_047633475.1 Sulfurimonas sp. | reverse complement strand
TACAATGAGACATATCGATCACTACGCAGGTGTACCACTAACACTTGTTGGTACTATTATTAAAAAAACTGTAGATTTTTTTGTACCACCTATAGAGATAAAGCCCAAAAATGTTTTACTTATAGAACTCTCAGAAATGGGAAGTGCTATCATAGTTGACCCTGCTATGAGAAAGCTAAAAGAAAATATAGAAGGTGAACTTTATTTTGTAATTTTTTCTAAAAACAAAGTAAGCTTGCAGCTTCTTGGAACGGTTAAAGAGGAAAATATTTATACAATTGATGAAAGTTCAATTATAAATCTTGCAAACAGTGCTTTTGATTTTTTAAAATGGTGTAGAGAAAAAGAGATAGATTCTGTTATAGATTTAGAACTTTTTTCACGTTTTACTGCACTTTTATCTATAGCTTCTGGAGCTGTAAACCGTGTAGGTTTTCACGCTTTTCATAATGAAGGACTTTATAGAGGTGACTTTTTAACTAAAAAAGTTGCTTACAATGCTCATCAACATATTGCAAAAAACTTTATATCTTTAGTAGATGCTCTTCTTAGTGAGAAACAAGAACTTCCATTTACAAAAAGAGTTATTTCTGATGATGAAATTGTAATTGCAAAAGCTACCATAAATGATGAAGAAAAAAATGAGGTTCTAAACATACTATCTCAATTACACACTGGGTTTAACAAAGACATAAATCCTGTTATTTTAGTAAATTCTAATGCATCTGACCTGCTTCCACAAAGAAGATGGGATAAAGAAAATTATGGTGAGGTTATAAAGCTTATTTTAGATTATAATAAAGATGCAATTGTTCTTTTAACTGGTGCTCCGTCTGAGAGAGAAGGTGCTCAACTTTTAACGGACTATGTAGATAGTCCAAGATGTATCAACTTTGCGGGTGGTGTTAAATTTTTACAGCTTCCAGCTCTTTACAGTATAAGTAAGTTTATGCTGACAAATGACTCTGGACCAGCACACTTTGCTTCTATTACAGATATGCATACTTTTGTTCTTTTCGGACCTGAAACTCCAGCACTTTATGCATCTCTTGGACCAACTACTCCTATCTACGCAGGTATGGCATGTAGTCCTTGTGTAAGTGCATCTAACCATAGAAAAACACCTTGTACAGATAATCAATGTATTAAAATTATAACTCCTGAGTGGGTATTTAACACTCTAAAACCAAAGCTTGATGAACTTAACAAATAAAAAATATACAAATTTTCTCTTATTCATAAGCTTCGTAGCCGTTTTACGGCTCGTCTTAGCTCCATTTGTTGGGCTAGGCGTTGATGAAGCTCATTATGTACTTTATGCATTAAACTTAGACCTTAGTTACTTTGACCATCCACCTTTAGTTGGTTGGATTCAGTATATTTTTACTTCTGTCTTTGGCACGAATGAGTTTGGAGCAAGAGTTGGGGCTATTGTCATAGGTTTTGTTACTTCTATATTTATATATAAACTAATTTACGATATTAACAAAAACAACAACCAAGCTTTCATAGCTGTTTTAGCACTACATGCTTCATTTCTTTTTAACGCTTTATTCATCATGCTTATGCCTGATACTTTACTATTTTTATTGATTCTTCCTATTATATTTACTGTTATAAAGATTGAAGAAAATAATTCACTGTATCAATGGATGCTTTTAGGTCTTCTTTTAGGTTTGGCTGGTTTATCAAAATATACAGCCGTTTTATTTATATTTCCGATTATTATTTATTTTATTATTAGAAAAAGATATGAACTTTTTTATACCTTTAAAATAATTCCTGCAATTTTAATTGCGCTATTTATTATATCTCCAGTAATCATCTGGAACATTCAAAATGACTGGTCTAGTTTTGCTTATCAAAGTGAACATGTTGTTGGAGATACCGGAATTAATTGGAGTGGTTTTGCAGCTTCCATAGGTGCACAATTAGGTGCTTACAATCCTTTCTTAGTTCCTTTATCTTTTTTTGGTTTATATAAAGCCCTTCGTAGTAGTAACTCTACTATTTTTCTTACATCTCTTTTTGGCTTGGTACTTATTTTATTTTTTACTTATGCATCTTTATATAAAACTGCCCTACCTCATTGGTCTGCACTATTTTACATGCTCTTTATTCCTCTTGGAACTTTTTATATGCTTCAAATATCTAAAAAGTACTTGAAATTTGCCATAGGGTTTGGTCTAATTATTAGCCTTATTGCTTACGCAGAGTTAGGGTTCAAATTTATACCACAGCCTGATTATCAATCACTTCATCGCGATATATATGGTTGGGATAAAATAATGCTAAATGCAAATAAGCAAATTACAGATACAAATAAAGAAGCGATAGCAGTCACAAATTGGACTTTAGCATCTAGAGCTATGTATTATAACCGTGATTATGACTCTACTGTTTACCTCATTGATGATAGAAATGATCAGTTTGATATTTGGGAAAAAGACACAGCTATTGGGAAAGATTTACTTGTTATAAATACAAATTCATTCAGCAAAGATATACAAAAGTACATGAAATGTTCTAAAGTTATTAAACATAGTAAATTTGATATAATATTAAATAATTCAAAAGTGAATACTATACAATTCACTACATGTAAAAACTACCAAGGGCTTAAATGATTTTTTCTAAAAAAGCATATTTTGCATACATATTAACCTTAATCACTCTTATATTACTATCTTACTTCACACTAGATAAACGCATAGCTCAGTACTTTTTAGCTAACATTAAAACGTATGAACATATAGGTGACATTATCAGTGTACTTGGTGAATCGCATTGGTATATTGGTTCAGCAGTTATAGGTTTTTTATTCTTCAAATACTACAAAAAAAATGAACTATACAAACAAAGATTTTTATTTCTTCTTTACATAAATCTATTTTCTGGAATCATTAGTCTTGTTTTAAAATGGCTGTTTGGTCGTATTAGACCATGGGGACTTAGAAAGGGTGATGATGATTTTGGATTTTTACTATTTCAAAATTTTGATATGGGATTTATTGAGAAGATGAAGTACCATTTCTTAACAGTTGTAGATGCTCCTACAACTTACACTTCTTTTCCATCAGGTCATACAACAACTGTTTTTGCTTTTTTTACATTTTTATCTCTCTTCTTTCCAAGATATATTGTTATTTGGTTTATTGGTGCAGTGATACTAGTAAGCAGTAGAATCTTAGCAAATGACCACTTTTTAAGTGATATTTTTGCTGGAATAATAGTTGGAACAATGTCCACAATGTTTTTATATACTAAGTTAAGGAGAAAAATTGAAAAAATTTCTTAAAAAAATAATAATACTTTTAATTATTTTAGCATCTATATATGGAGTTGGAAGACTTGGAATTGTTGCTTATGATAGTTATGGATTTGTACCAAGACAGCCTTATGCAGTTATGCAAACACAAAATTCTATAACTATCAAATGGCATAGTAACAAGTTTGAAGAGGGTACTATAGAATACGGTTTTTTTCCTGATACGCTTGATAAAGCTCAACATGAAAATAAAAAAGCCAAAAAACATTCTCTAACTATAAGTGGCTTAAATGATTGTACAAAATACTACTACAAAGTCTCATCAGGTTCTTTAGAAATAGATAAT
>JBLIEY010000195.1:0-3648 GCA_047633475.1 Sulfurimonas sp. | reverse complement strand
AGACTTTACTTAGGGGATTCGTAAAGTCTTTCTTAAATAAGGATATAAGAATGAAAAGGCCTTGCACATTCTTTACGTGCAAAGCCCGGTTTGTTATTTCTAGTTCTACTTTGCAATTGTAGTGTACAATTAAAATAAAAGTTTTGTTTGAAGTCAAAAAATATTGAAGCTACCAATATGGGTACTATACCTGTAGATACTATACTCATAAAGGAAACTGTTTTTAATAGTAATTAGTATTGTATTAAGAGGTACTCTTTTACTAATATATCCATACATAAATGAACTCATAACTGCAGAAGCGAGTAAAGAGCTTAAAATAGTTTAGATGACTCTTTAAAATATAGTCACGAACTATATACAAAGAAGCAAAGATTTTGCTCCTTTATAACTATGACTTATTTTCCAAATAAAAGATCTTTTTTAACAATCCCAGATCTATATCCAAAAGTTTTTGAACCTGTAAAGTTAATCTTAATCTCATTTGCTAAATATGGTTTATTGTTTTTATCAAGCTTGATTTCATCAATGAAACCCCAAGTTGGCTCGTGAAATTTCATAAGGTTAACATTTAAAGTTGCTGTGTGAAATGATTTAGTATCTGCATCATAATTTACATTACCAGTAACCATTGAGAACCAACCAAATCCTCTGTCTTTACCATATTCCCATAGTTGTTGTACAGTCATTTTTTCTTCATCAATTTTGTATGCAACTGCTCTACTATATTTATCTGTAACAAATGCTGGTTGCTCGTAACCTCTTCCATCACCATTATCAAACATTGTTAAATAGCCTTTCCCAAGCTCAGGGTTTAAGTATGCTGTATGTTGTGTAAATGACCAATCAAAATCAGTATTTTTACAAACAGCACCTTCACAATCAAGTTTTTTACCATTTTTGTCTACTGGAGTAAGAACTTTACTTTGTAATGATTTTTTCCATCCAACATTTGGAGCAAGAATCCATTTTACTTCATCATTTTTATCAATTTTTGCAACACCTTGATGTCTTAAAGAAACAACAATAGTATCATCACTCTCATCATAATAAATAGAGTTTGTATGTGCCCAGTTTCTACCAGAACCTACACCAACAACATCACCAAATGGAGAACCTTCCTTAACTTCTTGTTTTTTCGCATGTTCATCAACTTCTAAACAAACAGCTCTAGGGTCAAGTGCTTTAAGTAGTACATCTCTATAAGCATCTAGTGATTTAGCTAAATCCCAAGTATGTACCAGTCTTCCTGTTGAATCAACTTCAATTATGTGATCTTTTAGTGTATTAACCATTTTTCCATCAGGTGCTAAGTAGTTTCTTTTACCAACTCTAAGTAACAGATCTCCATTTGGTCTTTCAATGATTTCATGCATAGTATCAATATAACCTCTAGGAAGTCTTCTATTAAATACTTCTCTACCCATAATGTCATATCTCATATATCTTTGACCTTGGATAAATAGAACATCTCCATTTTTAAGTTGTTTAAATGAAGCTGCAAATCCTAGTTTATCTAAGTTTCTACCATCATTTTGAAATAATTTTGTACAAGCAAAATGCCATCTGATATCACCTGTTGCATCTATTATTTCTGTAATTCCTGGATATGCAAAGCCTAATGCTCCACCAACTCTTTTCCAGTCAGTATCTGGTTTAAATTCGATATAGTTTTTGTTTACAAAATATAATCTGTCTTTAAACTCTTTTGATGATTTTGTAACTTCATATTGATTTGTATTTTTAGTTCTATACTCACCTTCATATGAAATCTCAGGATTTATATAAAGCTTATATGTCTCTTTTACTTTTTTACCGTTCATAGTATAAGATACATGTATTTTATTGTCATAATCGGCATATAATCCAAAAACAGGAATACCTTCATGAGTTTGTACTGCTTCTTGAGGAACTTTATATGTTAATGTAGTTCCGTCTTTTTTAGGTTCTATTGTTACTTCTACATCTTTTATGCTTTTACCATTAAGGTTGATAACTGCTGTTTGTGGAGCCATTCCATAAGGGTTTGTTGTAACTGCACCTAACTGTCCTTGAGATTCTTCAGGAACTGAGTATACACCTCCAGATGCAGCACCTGCACCTGATGCCATCAACGCTGTATTGCCAAGAATAACCATGCTAGCAAAAACAGCAACTGTTATTAAACTTTTTCTGATTTTCATTTTATTTCCTTTTTTTTTTACTTTTGTCTCGTGTTAGATTAAGCTTCTCGTATATATCTACTACAAACCAGCTCAAAAAGTAGATTTTGCTTTTTGAGCGAAAATAAATATATTAAAAATTATAGACTAGTCTTAATCTTAATTCTTCTTTACTATCATCAGAATCTTTTTTGTCACTTCTTTCATATATACAAATACCAATTAAGTCCTTAGTAAACTTATAAACACCTCTAAACATTTTTGTATTGTAATCACTATAGTCACCAGAAATATCATCATATGTAATATCAACGTCTGTATATCTTAGTTGTACAACAACACCTGGTCTCTTGTAGTATAAACCTATACCTTTTTGTTTACTGTCATAAAAATCAGATGCATTAATATATGTGTTTGTATATAAACCTGATAATTTAGTTGCAGCACCTGCTACACCATGTCTAGCTTGATATTGACCCATTTGTTGTGCCGTAGTAGCTTCTTCTGTACTAACGTTAGAGTAAGCTAAATATCCACCAAATCCTTTCATAGCAGCACCAATTTTTGCTGTAGTAAAATAAGGATTTCCTCTATCAGAATCATCATTAGTAGTTTGTGCATGTTTAAGAGCTACATTATATTTAAGAGCCCCTAGTTCAATCTTATAATCTGCTTCACCTTGAAAAATGCTATAGTTGTTTTGGTATTCACCAAATGCTCCTGTAAGACTTAGTCCTTTAACAGACTTATTTAAAGCACTAATTGCATAAGCCTTATTATTATCATCATCTAAAGGTTCAAAATCAGCTATATCTCCATCGCTAGTAGCACATGACTGTACCATATTTATATATGCAC
This sequence comes from Sulfurimonas sp., assembly GCA_047633475.1. GTDB lineage: Bacteria > Campylobacterota > Campylobacteria > Campylobacterales > Sulfurimonadaceae > Sulfurimonas. The sequence goes on along the minus strand of JBLIEY010000195.1, from coordinate 628 downwards.
CACGAATTGTTGTATCTGGTAATGATTTATCCATAGCAGTTACACCTGAAAAAGATTGCTTGACTATACGTGATATTGCATGTTGAATGAGTGGCATATAAAGATATTGACGACCAGCTTTTACTGAAGTTTTATTAAACTTATATTTTAAGTATGACTCAGATAAAACTGTACCTTCACTATATTGACCAATACCAACTACATTACCTTTAAACATAGCCAAAGATTCAGAACTATTTGAACCAGGAGCAGTTGCTGTTTGAGAAGAAGCACCTGCACTAAATCCATAAAAATTATCTGTTACATAATTTAATCTTAAAGCCATCATTAGAAGACTTGTCTGGTCAAGTGTTCCTGTACTTTTAGTGTAAGAATCTACTTTTATTTGACCCTTAAACGTACCATTACTCATAACATCTGAGAACTCATTTGCTCCAACTGAGCTAACTAAAGCACCGACAGTAAGCATCGTGCATAAACTTAATTTTAATAATCTCATTTTATTTTCCTTTTTTTTGTATTTACTGCCCCTATAAACATGCAGTAAATATTATTTTCTACTATAGAACTAAAATTTCTAAGTACTACTATCTAAAGTGTATAACCTACTTATGACTCTTTAAAACAT
>JBLIEY010000194.1:0-3658 GCA_047633475.1 Sulfurimonas sp. | reverse complement strand
TCAGATAGAGTTTGTAAAACCAAAAGTAATAGTTACCCTTGGTGAAGAAGCCTACTTTAAACTAACAGGTGAAGAAAATGACTTCCAAAGCGTAAGAGGACACGTTATAGATTTCAAAGACTATAAACTTATTCCCATATACCATCCTCAGTTTTTGCTGAGAAATCCTGAGCTAAAAAGAGTTACTTTAAACGATTTAAAAACCATAAAAAGTTGTCTTTAAATTATATTTCAATCTAAAGACAACTATAATATTTAAATACACTTAGAGTTAAATTTATTTGCTACTATTACTTTCTTTATTTTCTAAGTTATTTTCTAAATGCTCAATATTTATCATTGTAAACTTATAACTTAAAAATATTACTAGAGGCCAAACAGCGTACCACAGTAGCCCTTGTATATAACTAATCTCTTCCATTTTATCTCCTTAATATCTATGTGCGTCTGAGAGTATTTCATCAGCCGTTACTTTTTCTTTATCCATAGATTTCCATACGAAATATATGTATCCTAAAACAACTGGTACAAGAAGAGATACTATACTCATAACTTCGAGTGTATAATGACTTCCTGAGCTATTTACTATAGTCAAAGAGCTTTGTAAGTCTACTAAAGATGGATAAATAGCAGTATTATTGAATCCTAAAAGGCTAAGTATTGTTGTTATGGCTATTACAGTTCCAAAACCACTAAACCAAACACCTTTGTCAGAGTTTTTAAACAATGTTATAAACAGTGCATAAAAGATTAAAACAACTCCAAGAAGAAGTGTTAGTATTAAAATTGGCGTTTCTAAAAGGTTTGTCAAGAACTTATATTCAACTACTTTAAAAATACTATCTTTATATTCAACACCACTTAAAAGTAAAAGCATTACTGCGACTAAAAGAAAAAATCCAACAAATAAAACCGCATCTACTTTAAGCTGTTTTTTTGCTCTACTGATAATAGCCTCATGGTCTATGTTATTTATAAAATATAAACCTGCTTGCATTCTTGCTAGAAAAAATAGGGTAAGACCAAGAGCCACATTAAAAGGGTTTAAAAGTGCTTCTAAACCATAAGTCGGTTGAACCCAAGATGAAAGATTCATATCACTTTTTATAAAGTTACCACCTGTAAAGAATGTTCCAAGAGCTACACCTATTAAAATAATTCCAAGTGAACCATTTATATATAAAAAAACTTCATAAGTCTTTTGACCTAAAAAGTTATTTGGTTTTAGTCTATACTCATATGATACCGCTTGAATAATAAAACAAAAAAGTATAATCATCCAAACAAAGTATGCTCCACCAAAACTAACAGCATACAAAAGAGGAAATGCTGCAAAAAGTGCTCCTCCAAACATGACTAAAGTTGTAAAAGTAAGTTCCCATTTTCGACCTAAAGATCCAATTATAATACTTTTTTCATCTTCATTTTTAGCGAGTGTATTTAACAGTGTTTGTCCACCTTGAACAAATCCCATAAATGCAAACAGACCACCTAAAAGTGCTACTATAAACCACCAGTACTGCTGATATGTAAGATATTCAAACATTAATGTTCCTCCATCCCTTTTTTAACTTGTGTAAACATAATCTTTATTTCCGCTATAAGCAAAAAGGTAAATAAAGCCGCGAACATCCAAAATGTAATTTGTACTGCTCCTGTTGCTAATTGTGATGTGGCCATACCAACTGGAAGCATATCTTGAATTGCCCATGGTTGACGACCTACTTCAGCAACAATCCAACCTGATTCCCCTGCTAGATATCCTAAAGGTATCGAGAAAAGAGCAGACCATAAAAGTAACTTCTGTTTTTCTAATTTGTTTACCATTGAAAAATATAGAATGAAGAAGAATAAAGCTATAAACCAAGATCCTAAAGCAACCATAATATGAAAACTATAGAAAGTTATAGCTACATTCGGGATAATATCTTTTTCATCTTTTAAGTACCCATAGCCAAAATATTTTTCATTTGCTCTAAACACATTTAGAGAACTTTGTGCTTTTTCTTGATTGTTTAGCTTTTTAGCTTCTTTATACTCTTTAAGAGCAGCTATAGCTATTTTACCTTTTACTATTTTATCTTTAGCTGGTTCTATACCTTGCTCTTTATCTCCATAGACAAGCTCATTTATACCTGGAACATAAGCATCTATCTTACGAAAACCAAGGATAGAAAGAGCATAAGGGACTTCTACGCTCCACACAAATTCTGGTTTATCATCACCAATTTCTTTGTCTGGATTCAACTGACCAGCAGCGATAATTCCTGCACGTTTATGACCATGATATAGACCTTCCATTGCTGCAAGTTTTGTTGGTTGAAATTGTGCAACTTGATGAGCTGACTCATCACCGGTAGCAACTAAAAATATAGATGTTAAAAGTCCAAATGTTGCACCAACTATAATACTTTTCTTCGCTTTAATAACATGTTTTTTCTTTACAATATAGTAAGCACTAATACCTACAACAAAAAGTGAACCCATTACATAACCGCTACCGACAGTATGTAGAAATTTCGAATAAGCATTCGGATTAAAAAGAATATCAAAGAAATTATGCATCTCAAATCTTGCAGTATCTGGATTAAAAGTCATTCCAACAGGATGTTGCATCCAACCATTTGCCACTAAAATCCAAAGTGCTGATAAGTTTGAACCAATTGCAACTAACCAAGTAGAAGTAAGGTGCATTCTTTTGCTTACTTTATTCCAACCAAAGAACATAATAGCAAAGAAAGTAGACTCCAAAAAGAATGCCATAAGACCTTCTATTGCTAGTGGTGCGCCAAAAATGTCACCAACTATCCATGAGTAATTTGACCAGTTTGTACCAAATTCAAATTCCATGATAATACCAGTAGCTAAACCTATTGCAAAGTTAATCGCAAAGAGTGTCATCCAAAATTTTGTAATCTCTTTCCAAACAACATTCCCAGTTTTAACATAGATGCTTTCCATTATTGCAACAATAAAGGACAAACCTAATGTCAATGGCACAAAAAGCCAGTGGTATAGAGCTGTAAGAGCAAACTGTGCACGAGACCAGTCTACTAAATATAAATCTTCCATAATTATTTATTTCCTTGTGTTAAATTTTCTAATACATGCTGTGAGCGTTCATCATCTGTGCTAAAGTTAGTTTTTAAAAAGTTGGGGAAAAAAAAGACTTTCATTATTAGTATAAATGCTACAAATTTAAAAGCTATTATTTTCCACAACACTTTACCTGTTGTCATATTTTTAAAACCATCTATATATATATAAATAAAATGTTTTAAATATTTACCCACACTCTGCATCAACATCCACATCTCTTATTAAAAAATTTATTTTTAAAATTTAAAAAGTCTAAAATATTTTCAATATATTTAAAACCTTTCTCTTTATACTTCTCTTCTCACACACAGAGACATTCAATTTGTAAAAAATAACAATTAGTTATTATAGTTATAATTGCTTTACAATAGCCTGAAAAATCTAGACAAATAATTACATTACAGCATAGTTTTTTTTAATTAGTTAAAGGCTTTTTTTTTCTTATCTAAATACAAATTATTTAGCACAAAAATAAATTTAATTAATTAATTAATATATAAGTTAAATGAGCTTAAAATGACTGCTAGTCAGTTATAAATAAAGGAACTTCATGAGTAAA
>JBLIEY010000193.1:0-3702 GCA_047633475.1 Sulfurimonas sp. | reverse complement strand
ATCAGAAAACTCATCTTTGTTAGCTTTCATAATTTCGTATCTAGATGAATGATTATCCATACTAGATTTATCTGCATTAGATTCAGCAATCACAACACCATCGTTATTTATGATAGTGATTCTTAGTCCTGTTCTTTTTTTTATATTTAATGCATAGGTGTCTAAATCATCAATATTTTCTAGGTCAATTGCCATAATAGAAATAGCACTTTGTAGATGTGCTTTACTGTGCTCAATTATAATTGATTTAAGAGCAACATAACTAATCAACGAAGTTACAAAAAGAGTTCCTACAATAAGAAATAAAAACTTTATAATAAATATTTGATGTATTTTTAGCACAGCTTGTATCCAACTCCCCGTACAGTTTGAATATAATCTTTTGTTTTATCATGATCAATTTTTTCTTTAAGACGATTTATCGCAACATTTACAGTTTTATACTGATAAGCCTCCCCATCTCCCCATACATTTTCAAGTAAGTAATCGCGGTCTAAAACACTATTTTTATTAGTTATAAACTCATATAAAAGGTCAAACTCCAGTTTTGTAATTTCAATATTTTTACCACTTACTTTTAGCTCTCTTGTACTTTTATCTAACAACAAATCTCTATAAGAAACTTGTCCCTCATGATATTTTTTAGTAGTTCTTTTTAGTATAGATTTAACACGCAGAACTAATTCTTTCATATTAAAAGGTTTTGTAAGATAATCATCACCACCTCTTAAAAAACCTTCTTCAATGTCAGACTCACTATTTTTTGCACTAAGGAAAATAACTGGAGTTAAAATTCCATCTTCACGGAGGGTTGCAACGAACTCACTTCCTTCAACTCCAGGAAGATTTCTATCCATAATTAGTAAGTCTATTTCTTCTTCTTCAAGTATTTGACCTACTGTTTTTGTATTTAAAAAGCCGATAACTTCAAAGCCTTCTTTCTCAAGAGTATATTCTAGAAGTTCTAGTAAATCTTCTTCGTCTTCAACTATAACAATTTTAGCGTTCATAAATATGACCTTAAAAATATATTTTTCTTATTGTAGCAAAATGTTGTTTTAGTTTTATTACATGTGGGTTACTTATGAAGTTACACATCGGGAAAGGCGGAACTAATTAAAGAATTGCTGACTTATATTAATCCATAAAAATATAAATTATTGATAGATAGAAGAAGATTACAAGCCATTTTGATTTATAATACTAGTAAATTGTTTTAAGGAGACAACTGTGTTTGTATCACCATATAATACCTATATTAATACAAATAGCTCCGAAAAAACTACAAATAAGAAGATTGAAAATGCTAAACCTACTGATAATTTATTTCAGTCAAAACTTGCTCAAAATAGCGTAATAGAATCAAGAGACACTAAAAATCTTCCAATAAACTATATATCGAACTACAAAGCTTTTAGCAACAAACAAAAAGTACAAGAACAAGCTGAGAATAAAGATGAAGTAAAATATACAAAACTAAATACTTTAAAAAATGCAAAAGAAGCTTATGCAGACAATTTTACAATGTTTTCATTTCTTATAGAACCAAAAGCCACTCTAAGTCAAACACCTATTATTGAAGACTCTCTATCTTCTGAACTTAAAAAAGCACAAGAAAAAAACATTCGACATACTATGGTAAATACCTATATCGCAAATGATAAATATTACCAAGTAACTGCCTAATTAATCTTCCAACCAAGCGTCACTTTTCAACACTCTACCATCGCAAAAGTACTTTAGTTTAAAAGCATTTGAGCATCTACCTTCACTAAAATCCATAACTGCTACTTGAAGAATTTTTTTACATTTTTTAGGTATATCAAAATGTCCCCTCATTCCAGTAAGAAATTGTTTTAATGGTACTTTTGAGTCCATTCCAATAACATTATCTCTACAACCAGTAAGACCAATATCAGTTAAATATGCTGTACCATTTGCAATTTGAAAGTCATCAGTTCCTACATGAGTATGTGTTCCTATAATTGCAGAAACTTCTCCTTGAAGAAGCATCATCATTCCTCGTTTCTCACTTGTAGCTTCCGCATGAAAATCTACAAATATATTTCCTACACCCTGCTCTTTTAACTCTGCAACAGTTTCTTTTGCTTTTCTAAAACCATTATCAGCCATAGGCATTGCGTAGTATCCCATAAGATTTAAAACTCCAAGCTTTTCACCTGCAACTTCATAAACTTTACATCCAGTTCCACAGATTTCATCTGGATAATTATGAGGACGAAGTATCTCATGAGTATCAAAAAGTGCTTCAACATCTTTTTTATCCCAAGTATGATTTCCACCTGTCATACAGTCAATACCATAAGACATAAGCTCGTTAGCATTTTTAGCAGTCACACCAAACCCATGAGATGCATTTTCATAGTTTGCTATTACAAAGTCAACTTCATATTCTTTTCTTATATTTTGAAGATGACTCTTTAGCATCTCACGACCTGGCTTCCCGACTATATCACCTATAAAAGCAATTCTCATTTATAATACCTTTGGTTTGTTATTTCTAAGATAAAAGAGCACTGCTTTTATAATGTCATCATCATCTTTGGATGCAGACTTTATGCTCTCTTTAGAATCGTTAAAATATGTAATAGTTATATTTTGTCCATAATTCATAATGCTTTTTATTTTCTTCTCTAGACTCAGAAGTTTGATTACCATTAGTTCAAAAAATTGTTTTGTAGGATTATCCAACTCTCCAAATCTATCTATTATCTCTTCTTCAATCTCATATATTTCAATTGGCTCTTCACACTGAGATAGTCTTCTATATATATCTAGGCGAAGTCTATCTTCTTTTACAACCTCATCAGATACAAAAGCTGATATTGTCAGTTTTATATCAACTTTAGCTCTCTCTTTCTCCATAGTATTACTAAGTAATTTTATAGCGTCTTCGAGCATCCTAAGGTACATAGAGTAACCAATATTTTTTATATGACCGCTTTGTGCATCTCCAACTAAGTTACCGCCACCACGTATCTCTAAATCATGGTAAGCTAAAACTGAGCCACTACCTAAGAAAGAGTTAGACTCTAAAGCTAAAAGACGTTTCTTCGCTTCATCTGTTAGATTTTCTTTATTTTGTACTATAAAGTATGCAAATCCCTCAGCATGACCACGTCCAACACGACCACGAAGCTGATGCAAGTCTGCTATACCAAACCTATCTGCACCATCAACTATCATAGTATTTACATTTGGCATGTGAATACCGGATTCTATAATAGAAGTCGCTATCATTAGGTCATACTCTCCAGTTTCAAATTTTAACAACTCTTTTTCTGTTTGTGTAGCTGAAATTTTTGAGTGAAGCATCACAACACGCAAGTCTGGAAGTATTGCTTTTAACTCACCTAGTTTTATAGGCATGTGATCGATTGAGTTATGAACATAAAATACTTGTCCACCACGACGTAACTCACGTAATATAACTTCTTTTATAAGCTTCTCGCTGTACTCTTTTACGAAGGTTCTTACAGGCTGTCTCTCGCTTGGTGGAGTTAGAAGCTGAGACATTGTTTTTATAGAGCTTAGGGCTTGGTTTAATGAACGAGGAATAGGTGTAGCACTCATTGAGAGTAGATGCACATCGTGATAAAGTTCTTTTATTTTCTCTTTTTGCTTCACCCCAAACTTATGCTCTTCATCTATGATAACTACGCCTAAGTTTTTAAATGCTAG
>JBLIEY010000192.1:0-3710 GCA_047633475.1 Sulfurimonas sp. | reverse complement strand
GTTTTGGAGCTGCATACAAAATGGGTTTAGATGGTAAACTTTTATCTAAAAGCATCTCACATAAATAAACCCTATATTAGTAACCTAAATTAATCATTTTATTTAGGTTATTTTTCAATTACTACGAAAAATAAATCAATATATCTTGATGTTGTAATTTAATTATGCTACAATTTTTGAATCAAAAGGAGAATGGCATGGAAGTGTTTTTAAAAAGTGTTGCTGCACTCAATGATGAAACAAGAGTATTAATACTAAGGTTTTTAGATGAACATGGTGAATGTTGTGTCTGTGATATGCAAAATTCACTAGATATGATTCAATCAAGACTTTCACGCCACCTTAAGATTTTAAAAGAAGCAGGGTTTGTTAGAGTAGATAGAAAAGGAACTTGGGCGTATTACTCTATACGAAGTCCATTGGATAAATTTAGAAGTGAAGCTATAAAAGAGATAACTTATCTTGATATAGATCTTCCAAAGTTAAAAAAAGTATCTGATATTGGAGAATGTAAATTATGAAAATAGAAGTCTTAGGAACAGGTTGTTCAAAGTGTGCTCAATTAGAAGAAGTGGTAAAACAAGCCGTTGCAAAAAGTGGTAAGTTTGCTCAGATACAAAAGGTTGATGACATTATGAAAATTATGGAGTATCAAGTTATTAGTACACCAGGTCTCGTAATTGATGGTAAGGTTGTTAGTACTGGAAAAGTTTTGAGTGTAGATGAAGTTCTTGCACTTATCAATAAATAATAATGCAAGAAACTGTACTAGCCCTTCTTGAGTCTAACTCTTTTTTAGCATTTTTTGGAGCATTTGGTGCTGGTAGTTTAACGGCTATAGCTCCTTGTTCTCTTGTATCAGTACCATTACTTGTAGGAAGTTCTGTCGCGTTAAACAAGGATTTAGAAGGAAGGAAAAAAGTTCTTTATACTTATGCATTTGCATCTCTTTTTGCACTTGGAGTTATGATTAGCTTTTCAATCTTGGGTTTTATTGTTGCTAAATTTGGAGGTTTTTTTTCTATAGCTCCACTATGGGCTTATATTTTAGCTTCAGTATTTAGTATTTTGATTGGACTATACGCTTGGGGAGTTTTTGGATCTGTAAATAAATCATCTATTATGATTCACTTAATTAAATACCGCCTTTTTGGTGGGTTTTTAATTGGAGTAATATTTGGTTTAGTTAGTACGCCGTGTGCATCTGCACCACTTGTAGCGATAATAACAGTAGCTGCTAATAGTGGATATGTATATGCATATGGATTAATACTAACATTTGCATTAGGACATTCTCTGCTACTGCTTGTAGCCGGTGTGTCTGTAGGTTTTACACAAAGTATAGCATCCAACAAAATTATTACAAAAGTATCGAACTATATAAACAAAGGGTTTGCCATTATGTTATTAGGCTTAGGTGTCTATTTCGCTTGGCAAGCTTATTTACAATTTTAGGAGAATTTATGAAATTATTTATCGCAACCTTATTAACATTTTTTGCTTTTGAGGCAATGGCAAGTGAGCATATGTTAAAAGAGAGTCAATACGAGTATGTTAAAGAAAGTGTTGGAAAAGGACAACCCTATTTTTTAGAAGTTGGTTCAGATAGCTGTCGCAGTTGTCAAGTTATGAGTGCTAAGCTTTATGAAGTTACATTGAAAAACCCTGAATTTAATATTCATTTTATTAATGTTAAAAAAGATAGAGATGCTGCACATCAACTAGAGATAAGAATGATTCCTACTCAAATTATATATGATGAAAAAGGTAAAGAAGTTTACCGTCATATTGGAATTTTAGAGACAGATGAATTATCTGAGTTATTTAAAACACATAAGTTTTAAACGATAAATAAATTTAGTCTAAACATTAATCGATGTTTAGACTTTAAGGAATATAAGTGAAAATAAATATTTCAATTGCTCTACTCATATTACTTATGAGCCGTCTTTTTGCCAATGAAAGTTATTATAATTTACAAAAAGAAGATAAAAGAACAATTAGCCTCTCTGAAGCCATAGAAAAAGCTTTACAAAACAATCCAGATTTAAAAGCAAAAAAATCAGATATTGTAGTTCAAACTCAAAAACTAAAAATAGCTCAAAGCGCTAATTTACCAAGTTTAAATTTAGAGGGTAGTCTAGACCATTTTTCCCAAGACCAAAGACTTGTTGCAGCTACTTATAACAGCGAAATAGGTGAGTTTGGAGATAACTTTTTTAAAACAAATTTAAAATTTACTCTACCTTTATATATGGGTGGAAAAATAGTTGCAAATATTAAAGCAAAAGAGTACTTAGTATTAGCTCAAAATCATCTTCTTGTAAATTCACAAAACCAACTTATTTTTAATGTTAAAAGCATCTTTTGGTATATATATGCACAAGAAAAGGCTATAGATTCATTTGGTTTTGCAATAAAAACTATGCAAAAGCATAAACAAGAAGTACATTTACAATATGAGCTAAAAAAAGTTGCAAGAGTAGAACTACTTAAAACTGATGTAAGAATTGCAGAGCTTAATCAAAAAAAAGAAGATGAAGAAAATAAGCTAACTAGTTTGTATTCATTGTTGTATGCAACACTTGGTATTGAGAATTCTTTTAGTAAAGATTTTCTAAGAGTTGATGTTCAAGGTTTAAAAATGAATCTTGAATACACTTTTGCACAGCCAAAAGAACTTTACACTATAGCGTTAGAAAATAGAGGTGATTATTTATCTATGAAAGATAAACTAAACTCTTTAAACCAAGAGGTTATTGTTGCAAAATCTGCGAACAAACCAACTCTGAAATTCTATGGAAATTTGGGATATCGAAATATAATAGATACTTCAGATGAAGATAATATAAAGAGTTCTGTTGGTATGGCTTTTAATATACCTTTATACACTGGTGGTGCAAATGAGGCAAAAGTTGTTTCAAGTTATGCAAGTTTAGAATCATATAGACAAAGATTGCATTCACTACAACTCAGTATACAAAGTGATATAAACAACGCCGTTGCTGATTTTGTTTCTTCAAAAAAAAGAGCAAAACTTTCAAAAGACTCTATAACCTTAGCTCTTGAGAACTTGAGAATTGAAGAGTTGAAATACCAACTTGGTAAAGGATCACAAATCGATCTTTTTGAAGCACAAAGTTTAGTTTTAAATGCTCAAACAAACTATATAAAAATGCAATCTTTGGCACATATTGCATATGCAAAAATTTCATATCTAATCGGTTCAAAACACCTTAAAACAACTGAAATCTAAGGAATTGTTATGTCAAACAAAATACAAAAAATATTTATTCTAATCTTTATCTCGTCGACTATACTTTATGCTTCAAACGTTAAAAACTCAATAGTTAAAGTAAATATTACTACTGTTAAAACTCAAGAAGCAAAGCAAACTATTTATCTTACTGGCATAACTAAACCTACATTAACAGCTAGAGTAGCGTCTCCAACAGAAGGCCCTGTCCAAAGTTGTGGTTCTACTTCTTATATAAGAGAAGGTGATAATGTTATGAGTGGGCAGACACTTCTTTGTATAGGAAAAAGTGGACCAGCAAAAGCAGGACTTATTTGGGCAAAACAGGCTTTTAAAGAGCAAAAAACTGAACTTCAAAGCATTAGAATCTTAGTTGAAAAAGGTGCAGTAGCTGCCAATGAATTAGATAAAACTCTTTCAAAATATGAAAGTACAAGGGCAAATCTCGTAAAAG
>JBLIEY010000191.1:0-3755 GCA_047633475.1 Sulfurimonas sp. | reverse complement strand
CAAAAGTTATTATTAAAGCTTCTGAATCAAATTGATTACCTTTTTCGTGATTGATAAGGACTCTTGAACCTTCTTCGATTGTAATTGCTTGTGCATTTGCGAAGCTAGTTCCTGTAATGTTTGTTTGATTACTCATGGTCTTGAATTTTAATTGTTATGCTCTATTTTACACCCTTTAGAGCAGTAGGTGTTATATGTAGGTGTTTTACAGTTTTCACATTGATTTTCCTCTTGGTTTAAATGATCGTTTAAATCATCGTCAAATACATCTTTACTCATTTTGTTTAATTTTTAAATTCTCTATAATTCTCAAAGCTTTATTTCTATCTTGTTCAACATCACAACTCAATATCTTTATTAAAGTATTGTATGATACAATTTGTTTGTAATTAAGATTAGAACTTCTATCTCTGAAATAAACTTTAAATTTTGAAGATGAATTAACTTCTTTTTCAGTTATAGAGATTTCTTTTTTGTTTTCATCGACTTGGCTAAAACAAAACTCTGTAAATTCATTTTCTGCACAATGACAGAAAGAAAAGTAAAGAGATCCATAAAAACCTATGTATTTATCGGATATTTTATCTTGTATTGCTTTGTTTATATTTGATTCTAAATTATTCATAATGTTTGTTTTAGTTGTTGTTACCTAGTGCTTTATTGATTACTTTCATAGAAAATTGTATTATTTCCTCTTGGTCTTCTTCTTTACATAAAATCTGATTACCTATCATTTCGCATTCGTGGTCTTCGTATTTTCCATACCATTCTACCATATTATTTAAAGCCTTTAACAATTCTCGTGATGTCACCATAATTTGAGCATTTGCTAAAAGTTCCTCACTGTTTTCGTATTGGTGTAAATACAGATCGCAGTCTTTACCATCACTAAATCTGATACTAACTATTCTTTTAAGAGGATTTTCTATCTTCCAATCTGTTTGTGTTCCTTTCCAATTATCCATTTTTTCTTGATTTTTTAGTTATTATATAATAAATGTTTGCACATGATACGTTGTATTCTTTAGATAGCTTGACCATATCACCTCGTTTTTTATATTTTAATCTTATATCATTAACTTGATTAGTGGTCAATTTAAAAGAAGCTATTTTTTCGCCATTAGCTGTTTTACCATGAATCATTCTGTCTTTTGCGTTTTCTAATGCAGTTCCATATTTTAAATTATCTATATGATTATTTTTTTTATTTCCATCCAAATGTCTTACTTGTTTGTTTTTTGGTCTTTTTCCAATAAAATTTACAGTCATTAATCTATGTACTGTTATACCTTTTGTGGTATTGTCTTTAGTTAGAAAAACTCTTGGATAACCATAATTGTTTATTGACTGCTTTAACTCTCTATTTGATAATCCTCTCCAAGTTCTTTTTGAGAAAATCTTGCCTTCTTTGGATATTGAATAAAGTTCTTCATATCCTTTTATGTCGTATAGTTTGTTTTTCATATATCAAATATAAGAATTTAAATCAACATGGTAAATACTTTGTTCCTTTAAATTCTGTATTCATTTTGTTTGTTTTAATTGTTTTTATAACGCCTTATTAAAGGACTTTTTTAACTCTTTATTTTCTTTAATAATTCCTTCAACATACCCTATTATGGCTGAACCTAAAACATTTGGGTCGTTTTCTTTGAGCCATTCATAATAATACTTTCCTTCCATTTTATTTGTTTTTATCAACTAAATTAAATACTGAAATCACTACGTTAACTAGAGATAGAATAAATAGTAAAATGCACATTATAAAATACCAATAATGTCTAGCTCCCCAATTCCAATACTGATCTATGTCTCCATGATCTTTACAATAATCACCCCAATCTGTGACTTTTATTTCACAGATATGCTTTGTGTCTCCAAAAAAATCTCTTAGATAGTCTGGGATAAAAGTAAAAGCCATTGCTGTTGCGAAAAGCAATACGATTCTTATTACGATTCCTAAATACACTTTATTTTTCATGATTACTTATTTTTATCATTCTTATTTTACTATTTGGTCTTTCGTAGAAATGTTTACTTTCTTTTATTGATATATTAATTTCATCATAAGCAAACCTTTTTAAACAAGTCCAATCTAAAAACTTTTGCCATCTTGTAGGCTCTAATGCTATTATAACTACTACTTTCATGATTATTTATTTGAAATTGTTGGTCTTTCTTGCTCTTGAACCCACTCCATATAAAGATTATCCGACAAGTCTCTATCTAATTCTGATTGTTCTCTTTCTATTTGGTCTTGGTACTGTTCTTTGCTGCCGTACATGATTGTTTTTCTTTTAGTTTGTTATATTCAGTTATTATATGACCGTTTAATACGGTGTATGATTGTCTTCTAAGCTTGTTACGATTCATGTTTTTAAATTTTTGTTCCAGACTTTTATTATCTCTGCTTTACCTCCGCAAAAATTACATACATGATAGTTCCATAAACCATTGCTTTTAGTTTCAAAACTTGAATTACAACATTTGCTAACTTCTGTTTTTCTTCTCGTGTTCATATAATTGAATTAATCGGTTGTAGTAAGGAGTAAAAGTTGATTTACCACTATTAGCAAGCAATATCTCTAAATGACTTTGAGCAAACTTTTTTTTATCAGTTATGATAGTTGCTTTATTTAGCTCAAAGGATTCATTATTGAAAGCATGATTTTCAACAAAAGTTTTTAATTGGCTTATGTTTACTTTACTCATGGATCATCTTATCAGAACTTCCATCTTCTCCTAAAAGAACTTTCTTACCTGCTTCGGTCAATCTTCTATTTATAAAAGATTCTACCTCTGATTTAGCTTCTGTAACTGTTTTGTCCATTTGCTCTGAAAACTGATTAGCAACGAAAGGAACATTTTTACCTATATCTTGAAGGACTCTATCTAAAGATTTTTTGATAAGATCTCTATCTCCTTTTCCTATTGTTTTTTTGTTTTCCAGAATATCAAATATTGAATCCATTTTACCTTTGAGTTCAGCAGATATATTTTTCATTTTACTGTCAAACTCTTTAGTAAATAAATCTCTTTTACTTTCGTATGGAGGATAAGGCATTTTATTTAGTCCTATTGATGAAATAGTACAAGGAACACCATCGCCACAATTTGGGCTAGTAATCATTTCTGCAAATTGAGAAGATGATAATTCTATCTCAATTAATTGCTCATTACCATAGAACCATTCTTGATTATACTTTCTTTCTACGTCTGCTTTTTTTATGGTTAATGATATTGTTTCTTTATGTTGAATACTAGATCCGAATAGTGAAACACCTTGATTGCTAGTTCTTCTAGTTATACCTACCATACCAAAACTAGGGTGTTTGTTTATGATCTTAGCGTTATTATTTTCTAAATCATATTGATGGGGATAAATAGCATAGCCAGAATTATCGAACCAATGGTAACTTGTATGATCAGTAACAGGGTTCTTACCATAAAGAGCGCATTTTCTATAATCAGCACTTACCGTTAATCCTGTTACTATTTCTCGTGCATACACAGATGAATTAACTTCTGTAGATATTGCTTTTCCATAAACACGATTTCCTTTGTATTCTATAAACTGACAAAGGAATAGTTGTGAATGACCTTTAGAGATTTCTTGTTTTATATAAATGGTGTCCTCTGTATTGAAGTCCATTATCATTTTAGGTTGTAAATTATCTTTATTCATCTTTTAGTTCTTTATATTCTTGTTTAGCCCACTCTATAACTTGTTTGCAACTATCTATATTCATCATTCC
>JBLIEY010000190.1:0-3882 GCA_047633475.1 Sulfurimonas sp. | reverse complement strand
TATTTAACTGATTCGCAAATTCATGAGCATCTTTACTAGAAAAAGGTTTTGGTCCTCTAGTCGTTTCTCCACTATCACGAATCTTCTCCATTAAGTCTCTCATAGCAAGGTATTGTTTAATATTATCTACGCTATAAAGTTCACCTCGATGGTCTATAGCATGAGCATCTTTACTAATAACTCTATCTGCAAGTGGTATATCAGCCGTAATTATTAAATCCCCTTCTTCTAGCATTTCTACGATTTTATGATCAGCTTCATCAGCTCCAGCATCTACAATTATATAAGTTATATTGTTTGATTTACCAATGTCTACCTTTTTATTTGCAACTACAAAGGCTTTAATTCCAAGTCTTTGTATGGAACGGAATAAAATTGGTTTTAAAAGGTTTGGAAAAGCATCTCCGTCTACATATATATTAAGCATCTATGAACTCCAACTTTTTCTTTGTAAGATATAAAGCTATTTTACTATAATTAGTATAACAAATCATTCAAGGATTTATCTTGGCATATAACTTACAAAACACATTAGTAATAGGAATCTCAGCTACTGCTCTTTTTGATTTATCAGATGCTCATAAATTATATACAAAAGAGTTTGAAAACAATCCTGATACCGCCATAGATAACTATAGAGATTATATGCTTAAAAGTGAAGAGATACTACTAAATAAAGGAGTTGGTTTTCCTCTTGTTAAAGCACTTCTTGATTTAAATAGATATCAAAAAGAAAATGAAGCACCTTTAGTTGAAGTTGTTGTCATGTCTAGAAACTCTCCAGATACAGGAGTAAGAGTTTTAAACACCATAAGAGAATTGGGGTTAAACATAACTCGTTCTGCTTTTACAGCAGGAGAATCAAACGTTCACTTTTTAGAAGCATTTAGTATTGACCTATTTTTAACTACAGATGAGGCAGATGCACAAATAGTTATAGACAACAAAGTATGTGCTTCTGCAGTCTTGTCAGTTCCACCAGAGTACAAATGTGACATACCTGATGGACAAGTTCGTATAGCTTTCGATGGAGATGCTGTACTATTTAATGAAGATAGTGAATTAATATATAAACAAAATGGTCTTAAAGCATTCTATGAAAATGAAAAAAAATCTCAAAATATTCCTATGAACGAAGGCCCTTTTGCCGCATTTTTAAAAAAACTTGCACGATTGCAAGATAGGCTTCCTATGAAAATGGAATATTCGCCTGTTAGAATTGCTATAGTCACAGCTAGAAATTCACCAGCAGATATCAGAGTTATAAAAACATTAAGACACTGGGGAGTATATGTTGATGAAGCATTTTTTCTTGGTGGACTTGAAAAGAGTAAAATTCTTCAAGCTTTTAAAGCTCATATATTTTTTGATGACCAAGATGTACATCTCAAATCATCATCATTAATTGTTCCGTGTGGGAAAGTGTTATATCCTTCCTCTTCTGAGCTAAAAAAATAAAGAAAACGTGTTCTTTTGTAAAAATATTGTGATAATTATCTCTCACTATTGTAAATTGTAAAAAGTTACATTATAATACAATTTAATATATCACAAAATAATTATTTTTTTACACAAAGGGATTTTTCAATGGTCAAAAGTAGTATTATAGTAGTAGAAGATGATGAAATTACAGCATCACATTTAAACTTGTCACTTAAAAAACAAGGCTACAACGTTATTGCGGTTTGCAACAGTGCGAGCGATGCAAAAAATGAACTACAATTACATACCCCTGATATTATGATAATAGATATATCACTTGATCAAAGTACTGATGGGATAGAGTTAGCTAAAGTTGTACGAGAAGAGTATGTAATTCCATTTATCTTTCTTACGTCTCACAGTGATAACGATATCATTGCACAAGCAAAACTAACTGAACCATACGGATACATTGTAAAACCATTTAATCCAAGCTCTCTTCATGCAACAATTCAGATGGCAATTTTTAAGTACGAAGTTGAAAATGAGAGAAAAAATACTACAAATACTTTAGAAGCAGAGAGAGTCAACTTAGAAAAACTTCTATTCTCAAAAAGGGTCTCTGACAAACCAATAGTTCCTTTTGGAGAGAGCTACCATCTTGATAGCAGTTTAGGCGAAACTTTTTATAATGACAAAAAGATAAAACTAACAAAAAAAGAGAATGCATTTCTACGCCTTCTTGTAGCACAACTTGGTATTGTTGTTAGTTTTGAGCAGGCAATGAAGTATGTTTGGGATGGAAATGGTGCGACAGAAAATAGCGTTAGAACTTTAGTTTGGAGACTAAGAAGCAAACTAAAAACTGACATTATTAAAAATGCTTCAGGCATAGGTTACTACATAGAAGAATAAACTATTTTATCCGTATCTCTTCTACTCTTCTTTTAATCTTTTCAAAAGATTCTCTATAGTTATATGTAGAGTTTTCTGACTTCGCCATTACTTCCATTTCACTCGCATTATGCTCTATAGAATCTATTCTAAAGTTTCCACTTGATCCTTTTATACTGTGGGCATTAAGTGCAATTTTTTGATAATCTTTTTTATCAATAGCATCACTTAGTATAGGGATCTGTGTTATCATTTTTTTTATAAACAGATTAAGAAGCATAATCAACTCATCCTCACTAAGGATTAGTTCTTCTTTAAGCTTTTTAGCATCTACTCCAACAATAGAGTTGTCTGAGTCTATATTATTTTCTATAAACTCTGGTATAGATTTTATTTTTAAATACTTCGTAAAAACTCGCTCTAAATCTTTTAATACAATGGGCTTACCTAAAAATGAATCAAATCCACTAAGAAGTCCTCTCTCTTTTGCTCCCTTAATTACATTTGCAGTAAGAGCAGAAATTGGAGTGTGTCTCAAGCCTCTCTTTAGTTCATAATTTAAGATTTTTTTAACAGCTTCATTTCCATCCATAACTGGCATCTGCTCATCCATCAAAATCAGATCGTAATTATATAATTTATAAAGTTTTACAGCTTCCTGACCATTGTGTGCTAAATCAAATGTTAAACCATACTTTTTCAGTAGTATTTTAATAAGCTCTTGATTTGCTTCATTATCTTCAGCAACTAAAACATGACCTATATAAAATGTTTTAACTTCATGTTTATGAGGGGAATATGAGTCCGGATTAAAGAGTTCATTAAAAGTATTTCTAATTTTTGAGCAATACAGAGGAAAAGAAATTGAAGCTATGTTATTATATTTATCATATTCATCATTTTCTTTACTACCAATAGCTATGAATTTTTTATCTAAATTTATGGCTTTAGATATAAAAGTTTTATCAACATCATCCTCTACAAAAAGAGCAACATCAAAATCTCCATCAATATTATCAACAATTTGTGCATTCATTTTAAACACATTAGCATATCTCATAAAAGACTCTTCTTTATATATATCTTTTATATTTTTAGAATAAACTACAATTTTAAGAGATTTAAAGTCATCAACATCATCATATATCGGGCAAGTTGTACTACGAGTTTCTACAGGTAACTCAATCCAAAAAGTACTACCTTTTCCAAAAGTAGACTCCACATTAACACTACCTTTCATGAGCTGTGCTAGTTGATGACAAATAGATAATCCAAGCCCTGTTCCACCAACATTTTCTTGTTCACTAAATTGAGCTTGTGTAAAAGCTGTAAATATATTCTCTATATCTTGTCTCACGATTCCAATACCTGTGTCTCTAACACTAACTTTTAATATTGAATTTGTACAAAAAGCTTCTACTGTTATATGACCATTAAGGGGTGTAAATTTTATAGCATTACTTAAAAAATTAGATACAACTTGTTTTATTCTGAGAGCATCTGCATATAGTTCACTTGGAATATGAGGGTCTATAAATGATGTAATAGTAATATTTTTTGCATTAG
>JBLIEY010000189.1:0-3919 GCA_047633475.1 Sulfurimonas sp. | reverse complement strand
AACAATCAAAATTAGCAGCTATGGGAGAGATGCTAACAGCTATAGCTCACCAATGGAGACAACCTTTAAATTCTGTAGGCTTAATTGTACAAGACCTTGTTTCTGCTCAAAAGCATGAAGAATTAACCACACAATATTTACTTGATTCTAAAGATAGAGTACTTAAACAATTAAACCTAATGTCTAGCACAATTGATGAGTTTAGAAACTTTTTTTCCAAAGATAGTCTTCCAAGCAACTTTAATATTATAGATGCATTAAAAGAGGTGGAAAGTCTTTACTGGGCACAATTTAAAGCTCATAACATAGTTTTAAAACTAATGTGTAATGGATATAGTTATAAAAGCATTGATAATGAATGCACAAATATGTTTAATGTATATAACCTATCAAGTGAGCTTAAACAAGTTCTTTTAAATATTTTTGCGAATGCCAAAGATGCAATTGTTAATATAGAAAATGCAACTGAATACCAGAGAGAAATAATTACTTCGATTATTGAAAAAGAGGATGAAGTAGTTATTGAAATTAATGATCATGCAGGTGGAATGCCTTTTGATACTTTAAGACGTGTATTTGAGCCATATTATACGACTAAAGAAACTGGGACTGGACTAGGACTTTTTATTGTTAAAACTCTTGTTGATAAACATATTAAAGGTTCTATAGAATGTAATACATATACGAGTGAGAATGAAAGTATTTCTTACACTGGAACTACTTTCACTCTTCATATTCCTAAAAAAATATAGCATTATTTAAGGGTAAATAAAAAATATTTACCCCATCGGATACATAATCTCACTTTGTATAGAAACTATCTCTTGCATAACTTCATCACTTAAATTCAAATCAAAAGCAGCAAATGAATCGTCTAGTTGCTTAGTTGTTCTAGCTCCTATAATAGTAGATGCTACAAACTTGAAGTGTTTGGAATAAGCAACAGCTAAAGTTACTGGTGAAATATCAAGTTTTTTAGCGAGCTCCATATACTTTGCAGTTGTTGCTAAACTCTTCTCATTTACAAATCTTGTAGCCATCGCTTGAGTACGAGGATTGTCACTTTTTAAATACTCAGAAAATCTAGCATTATCAGGATAAAACTTTCCATTGTACTTTCCACTCAAAGCTCCACCACCAATAGGAGAATAAGGAAGGAGTGAGATTTTTTCTTTCTCACAAACCACGGCTAATTCATCTAAAAATCTTGGGTTGTTTAGAGAGAAATTATTTTGAATAGACTCAAATCTTGAAATACCAAGTCTTTTAGAAGTTTCGTTTGCTTTGGTTAGACCATAAGCAGTGTCATTTGAAGTACCAAGATATCTAACTTTACCTTCTTGCACAAGTTCATCAAAAGCTTTTAAAGACTCTTCAATTGGAACTAAAGAATCAGGCCAATGCATCTGATAAAGGTCAATATAATCAGTTTGTAATCTTTTTAAACTTCCCTCAATGGCACTCTTAATGTGAAACTTGTCAATCGCAGTCAGCCCATGACGAATAGGAGGGACAAACCAACCGTTTGCAGCCCCAGCAACCTTAGATGCTAAAACAATAGAATCTCTTTGTTTGCCTTTTAACCATTTACCAATTATTCTTTCACTCTCACCAGCGTACTTTTTATTTGGAGGAATTGGATAAAGTTCTGCCGTATCAAAAAAGTTAATGCCTTTCTCATAAGCTTTATCCATAATTTTAAAAGACTCAGCCTCATCACTCCAGCTACCAAAACCCATAGTTCCCAAGCAGATTGGGGTAACTCTAAGTCCTGTTTTTCCTATGTATCTATAATTCATTTTGCATCCACCATCTTTAAGTATAACTCTTCTACTTTTGTTCTAGCCCAAGGAGTCTTTCTAAGAAACTTTAAACTTGAATTTACCGTAGGATCAAACATAAAACATCTGATATCGATGAGCCTTCCTAACTTTTTCCAACCATAATGTTTTACAAGCGATTCTAAAATATCTTGTAGTTTTACACCATGTAGAGGATTATTTTTATTTTTTTCTGCTTCACTCATTATTTTCCTTATACATTCTTTTAAAACGTTTAAAAAGCTTTATATTAACTTTTTGAGTATATTTTTGTATTTTATCATAATGCAAAGGTTTATCACTATAAGAAGAAAGTTTATTTAAACCATTTATGTTGTCATTAATAGTTCCTAAAATATCTTTAATCTCTGTAAAGTTCTCAACTCTTTTCTTATTCAAAGGAAGAGTATTTTTTTCTATATAAAGTCTCTTTTTTATATAAGCTCTAAATTTATGTAGTGATTTTTGATCTAAACTAAGTTTGTCTATATTTAAAGATTTAGGTTTTTCTGTTAAGTCTTTAAATACAGCACTTTGTGGAACTACTAAGAGTTTCAGATACTCAAGTAATTTATGAAGTTTTTTATCTCTTTTTTCGTTTTCAAGCTTTTTAGTAACTTTTTTTTCTGTTTTGCTTAGATATTTTTTTGGTAATTCACCAAGATAATCTTGGTGAAAAACATCTAAGTCTCTTATTTTATTACTTAGTTTTATTACCTTTTTAAGAGGTTTACAAAATGGGTCTGAAGAACTTAAAAGTGAGTATAATTCTCTACTTTTTATTCTTAAGTCATGAATGTCTTCAACATCATTTCTATTGAAAATTATAAATTTATTTATATATTTTTTGTATGCCTTTAACTTAGCAAGTAAAATTTTATTACTCATTATAAAATCCTATATTAAATTACCATACTTATAGTATGCGGCACATGCTCCTTCACTACTCACCATACAACTTCCAATAGGATTTGTAGGCTTACATGCTGTACCAAAAATAGTACATTCCGGAGGACTCGCCATTCCTCTAAGTATGTCTCCACAGATACAAAGTTTATGATCTTCTATTTCTTCTAATGGCAACACATCTTTGTATTTTACTTCAGCATTATAATCATTAAATTCTTTTCTTAGTGTCAATCCACTATCAGGAACATTTCCTAAACCTCTCCACTTAAATAAATCAGTCTTTTCAAAGTACTTTTCCATTAACTTTTGAGCTTTAACATTGCCATCGTAAGATACCAGTCTTTTGTACTGTATTTCAAGCTCCGACCTATCTTCTACAAACTGTTTAACTATCATACTTATTCCCTGCATAACATCTACAGGTTCAAATCCAGTTACAACTACAGGACGGTTATAATCTCTTGGAAATTCATCAAAAATTTTACTTCCAGTTATTACACTTACATGTGATGGCCCAAGGAAAGCATCTATTTGATTGTTGTAGCTATCTACATGTACATCTCTTGAGTCAATAAGTTCTTTCATAACCTCAGGAACTGTTACGTGATTTATATGAAAAGAGATATTTTTTATACCTTGTTTTACAACTGCATCTACTAAAGCTGCTGTCATTGGTGTAGTAGTTTCAAAACCAATTGCAAAAAACACAACATTTGCATCTGGATTGTCTGTCGCAATTTTTATACACTCTAGAGGAGAGTACACAAAACGAACATCCGCACCTTTACTTCTTGCATCTTGCAAACTTCCTTTACTCCCAGGAACTTTTATCATATCACCTAAAGTTACTAAGATTACATTTTTTTGCATACTTAAAACATAAGCATGGTCAATTCTTTCCTTTGGCATGATACAAACAGGACAACCAGGACCATGAACAAACTTGATGTTATCAGGAAGAAGTTGAGGGATACCAAACTTCATAATAGTATGAGTATGTCCACCACATACTTCCATGATATTTATATTTTTTTTGAGTTTTTTTGAGTCTTCTTTAATCATTTTTGCATAAGCTTTAATGGTGTCTGAATCTCTAAAGTCATCATATAAATTTTTAAGTTCTAACTCCATTTATGCACCTCTATTTAGACACTTACCAGTTTCTAAAATAGCTAGTTGAGAATCTTCTT
>JBLIEY010000188.1:0-3997 GCA_047633475.1 Sulfurimonas sp. | reverse complement strand
GAAAATTTGGGGGTTCTTATATACCTCCTGTTTTAGAAAAACCATTTGCAGAAATAAACAAAGCATACAAAGAACTAAAAGACTCTCCAGAATTCATCAAAGAACTTAAATATGTTAGAAAGCATTACCAAGGTCGTCCTACTCCTATTTCATTTGCAAAAAATTTGACTGAACATTGCGAGGGAGCAAAAATCTACTTAAAAAGAGAAGACTTAAATCATACTGGGGCACATAAACTAAACCACTGTATGGCAGAAGTAATTTTAGCTAAGTATTTAGGTAAAACAAAAGTTATTGCTGAAACTGGAGCAGGACAGCATGGGGTAGCACTTGCGACTGCGGCTGCATACTTTGGACTAGAATGTGAAATCCATATGGGTGAAGTAGATATTGCTAAAGAGTACCCAAATGTTATTCGTATGAAAATCCTTGGTGCCAAAATTATTCCTGTTACTAAAGGCCTCAAAACTTTAAAAGAAGCTGTTGACTCTGCATTTGATAGTTATATTCCACAGGCTGAGACAGCAATATATTGTATTGGTTCTGTTGTTGGACCTCATCCATTTCCACTAATGGTAAGAAATTTTCAGTCAGTAGTAGGTCATGAAGCAAGAGAACAGTTTGCAGAGCATGAAGAAAATCTTCCAGATGTTGTAGTAGCCTGTGTTGGTGGTGGTTCAAACGCTATGGGTATTTTTTCTGGATTTATTGATGATAAAGAAGTCGAGCTTCATGGTGTTGAACCGATGGGTGTAGGAACTAAGTTAGGTCAACATTCAGCATCTCTCACTTATGGAGAAGAAGGAATTATGCACGGTTTCAATTCTGTTATGCTTAAAGATGCAGAGGGTGAGCCTGCACCAGTTTACTCTATTGGTTCTGGTATTGACTATCCTTCTGTTGGACCTGAACATGCATATTTAAGAGATATTGGTAGAACAACAGTTGGTCTTTGTGATGATAAAGAGGCTATAGATGCTTTTTATAAATTATCACAACTTGAAGGTATCATTCCAGCATTGGAATCTGCACATGCTGTTGCTTATGCAATGAAGTTAGCAAAAACTTTAGCAAAAGATAAAACAATCTTAGTAAACCTAAGTGGTAGAGGCGATAAAGACATAGACTTTATGGTTGAAAATCACCCTATTCCAAACGCTAAGTTCTAACCATTGGCCTTCTTGCATCTAGGTGCGAGCAGGCTCAATTTTCTTTGCAAAAAACACTCGTATAATAATTTATCTTCATTTTCACCAAAAGCCAAAAAACAAACACCCTTTTTACTATATGCAAATAAAGACTTTCCAAAATCAGTATAAGTAAAACCGTAAATGATTTCAAAATCTTTACTAAGTTGTTTGTACTATTTAAAGGTAATACTGACAAGATTTACAGGCTTATTTCCTTCCTATTTAGCTGATTGAAAATTCGTGATGTTATACCAAACACTAAGGCAAATTATAGGATAATAACTCAATTTAGGAGATAGCAGTGATTTTAAACTTTGTAGAAGATATTGGTGATAAAACTATTGATATAATGTCTTCCTTCTATGAGGCATTGAGATTTACATCCATTTGTCTGATTCATATGCTTCAACCCAAAAGTTACAACCCAGCAATGAGAATGGTTATTATTAAACAGATTTATTTTACAGCAGTGGGAATAATACCACTGTTTATTACAATGGCCATTCTTTTTGGCTCAATAATCATCGGCGTGGTTATTGCTCTTGCAACTGAATATAACTTACAAAATGACATTGGCTCTATTATTATTACCTTTGTTGTTGACGAGTTTTCTCCTTTTTTTACTGCTTTACTTATTTCTCTTCGCTCATCAACTGCAGTAAATACAGAGATAGCAGTAATGAAAGTTAACAAAGAGTTAAACACGTTTAAAGAATATAAGATCGATATCATTGACTACCTATTTTTGCCTAGAATTATTAGCGGTATGATTAGTTCAGTTTCTTTATCTATTTTATTTGCAGTTATTATGCTCAGTAGTGGTTACGTATTTACAATGTTTTATATGAATATGGATTTTCATACATATAAGTACTTACTTATAGATGCGGCAGAAGTTAAGGACTTAGTCATTTTACTTGTTAAAAGTATGGCTTTTGGATTTGTTATTATGCTTATTCCTATATATAGCGGACTAAAAACAGGTGACGCTTATACAGCAATCCCTATATCTGTTCTAAACGGAATGGTTAAACTTTTCGTTGCATTATTTTTTATCGAGGTGTTATCATTACTACTACAATCACTGTAAAACTACTGAATCGTTATAATGAGATAAATAACTACATTAAGACTATAAAACACTATTCTCTCATATCTAAAGTTACACCTCTTATATCTAACTTGAATATGCTTGAAAATATTGCCCTTATTAAAGAAGTACATAATAATCTAGCAACTCCTATCGCGCAAAAAGAAGCTGGAGAGTATCTAGATAAACTTGGTCTTTTAGATATTAGTTTAAATAGGATAAATCAATGTAACAGCATGGATATATTTCATGTTTGTCTTATACGAGCGCTTATGACTAAAGAGACAAATATTATAATAGTTACACCATTTCATCTCATTGACAACCTGAGAGATATAAGCACACTCGTATCAAGTATTGAGACCTTAGACATTAAAAAAAACATTTTAATTATAGACACTATCTCAAATAAAACTCATTATAAAGGATCTTCATGCAATATAGTAGAATGAAGCTTGCAGTAGGTGTTTTTGTATTAACACTTTTCATCACTATTGTTTCTGTTTTATTTTTTGTTTTAAAAGACAAAGGTACTTTTGACAACAGATATAGCTTCCATTTCACAACTGACAGTGCCTCATTTTTTAGTATTGGAATGCCTTTAAAATTTTCCGGCTTTAGCATAGGTGTTATCGATGATATATCTCTTAATAATGATGGAACTGTTTATATGACTTTTTCCGTGAATGAAAGAAATAGACGATGGATAACAGAGGGGACTGTTTTAATGATTATAAAGCCACTAATCGGTTCAGCACATATAGAAATTTATACTGCGATTGATAATGATATACTTAAAGAGGGCTCTTCACTTACAATACTAAAGAGTGATGATATTAACGATATGATTGCCAAGCTAGAACCTGCTGTCGACAAAATACTAAACATTATTAACAATATAGATGCTATCTCGTCTTACATTTCAAAAGATGATTCAGACCTTATGAAAACTCTTTATAATATCAAAACATTTACAGCTAAATTATCAAATAATGATTCACTTCTAACTAGTTTAACTGGTAACAAAGAATCGACTAAAAGTATAATAGCATCACTAAATAAGACAACTGAGATAATGAAAGAGCTCCATAGTATAAGTAAAGATATTAGTAAAACTACATCTTCTCTTGATCGAGACATTCTAAACCCGTCCTCATCTGTTATAAAAGAACTTCAAGGGATAATGAAAGATATTAAACAAAAGCTAGATGCACTTGATTCAACTGTCAAGACTGTTGGATCATATGATAATGATTTGATTGAGTTAAAAGAGCAGATATCTGTAAGTGTACAAAAATCCAATCAGATTATGGATAAGGTAGATGCTATAATGCAAGATGAAGAAAAGCAGGAGGTTACTCTACCATGATAAAAATTATTATATTATCTTGTAGCTTAGTTTTTTTTTCAGCATGTTCTTTTAAATCTCCAGCAAATCAATGGCAATATCAGAGTAGCTCTGCTTTTGATTCATACACTAAGAATTTTCTTAGTTGTAATAATAGTTTGGCAAAAAATGATTTAAGCAGAGCAATCAAACATTCTAAACAGAGCGCTGATTTAACTATGCTCTGTAAAATTTATTTAGGTAAATGTGCTTTAAATATTAGTGTTGGGTTGAATGATTCATGCAAGGAATATAAAAATATTTCTGAATTAGTAAACAATAAAAGTCTAGATGCTTATTATGATTTTATTACACTTAAAGAAGATGTAT
>JBLIEY010000187.1:0-4075 GCA_047633475.1 Sulfurimonas sp. | reverse complement strand
AATAAGTATGTTTAGTTTACTCACTTAGTTTGCCCCCCCCACACTTCAAAGTATCTTCTTCCAAATCTTTTTGAAGTTCTTCATACTCAGCTTTTTTTTTAGCGATGAATTTTTTAGTGAGTGATATTTTTTCTTTGATGCCATCATCTGTAAGGAGATATGTATATTTCTTTTTATTATCAGATGTAAGAAACACTTCTGCTTTAACAAAACCTTTGTCTATAAGAGCTCTAAGAACGAAGTTAACCTTACCAACACTAAACCCCATCTCTTTTGCAAAAGATTTTTGAGATGAGATAGTATGCGTGTTTTTAAGTACTAAAAGGTCTAGTTCTTCGTTAGTCAAATATGTTTCCTGATGTTACTTAAAATTTGTAATAAAATTATACTAGGTTCAAACTTTGAACTTACTTCAAGTAGTTTAAGTTTTAGCTTAAAAATGGAGTTAAAGTTTTGTCTTAGACTTGGGATTTTTGAGACTAATATCTGTAATCTTGGTATTTATGTTTTCTACTCTGTAAAAACAGCATCTAAAGAATACTTAGGAAGGATATATTTATACTAAAAAGCTAAAATAGTAACATAGGTTCATATGAATGATCTGGAAACCAAAAACACCATATCTTACAACAGATGGTATAGTTGAGATTTATAACTCCTCTGAAGAGTTTATAGGCATAGTGTTAATACAAAGAAAGAATACCCTCTTGAATTAGCACTTCTTGGTGGGTTTGTAGATATCGGGGAGTGCGTTGAAGATGCAGTAGCAAGAGAGATGAAAGAAGAAATATGTCTTAATGTTGAGATAAAAGAATTACTTGGAGTTTACTCAGACCCTTCACGTGATAAACGATTTCATACTGCATCAATTGTTTATGTTTGTAAAGCGTATAGAAAGCCTATCGGTGCTGATGATGCTAAGGAAGCAATGGTAGTAAGATTAAAAGATTTGGAACTTAACAAGCTAGTATTTGATCATGGAAAAATTTTAAAAGATCATCTCAATACAAAAGTAATTCATTAACTATATAAAAAGTGTTAATTTAGTTTTACGTAAGAAGATAGCCTCAAATGAAGCAATTGAAAATTTTGACTTAATTAAAAAATAAAAGATGTTTGTAATAAGTAACAGAACTCATTTGC
Source organism: Sulfurimonas sp. (assembly GCA_047633475.1). Classification (GTDB taxonomy): domain Bacteria; phylum Campylobacterota; class Campylobacteria; order Campylobacterales; family Sulfurimonadaceae; genus Sulfurimonas. The sequence goes on along the minus strand of JBLIEY010000187.1, from coordinate 2,932 downwards.
AGAGAAATATCTTTAAATTGCTTAGCTCTTTTAAGAACGCCAATTCATAATTTAGTTGGTCACTTATATTATAATACACAAAGATTTTTTTTAAAAAAGATGCACTTTAATGAGATTACAGATGAACAAATTGTTGAAACGTCAATCATAGAACAAGAAAGGTGCTAAATTACAAAACACCCGCGGAAGTATTTTTTTAGTGAAATGAGTAAAAAACTAGCTGGTTAAAATTAGGTGGAAGTTGCACTTGATATTAGAATTGGCGTTTAGATGAAAATTGCACTTAATATTAGCATTGGTGTTTGAATTAGCGAAATTGGCGATTGAAAGTGATTACCCAATGAAAACTTAAACGATAAATTGATTTTTAAAATTCTTTATAAGTACGGTATTTATGAGATTTGTAAGTGGTGGGTCCTATGTGACTCGAACACATGACCACTCCGTTATGAGCGGAGGGCTCTAACCAACTGAGCTAAAGACCCACTGTTTGTAGTACAAGCTTTCGCTTTGTAGGGCGCAATTATAGTCAAAAGATTCTTATACTTTTCTTTTATTGCACCCTATCTTTGATTTTAAATACTACAGCATACAAAAGTGGTACATATATGAGGTTTAATACCGTTGCCCATGCTACTCCAAAACCAAGAGAAATTGCCATCGGTTGAAGTATCATAGCTTGCCCAGATGCAAAAAATATCAAAGTAGAAAGTCCAAGAACGGTTGTTAAGGATGTAAGCAAAATAGGTCTAAGCCTTGTTCCAGCCATTTTCATTAGTTCTTCTGTGTCAGATGCATGTTTTATAAAACTAACAACTATCAGCCCATCATTTACAACGACACCTGCTAAACCTACTATACCTATCATTCCTGGCATTGTGATATTTATTCCCATTAACCAGTGTCCAAAATAAACACCCAATAGAACCAAAGGAATAGTACTAATAACTATTAGGGGTTTTTTTATAGAATCAAAAAGCCAAACTAAAGTTATGAAGATTAAAAAGATTGCTACTACAGCAGACTGTAACATCTCTTTTTTATTTTTAGAATTTTCTTTTTCTTCACCTTTAATATCAACCTTATACCCATCTTTTTTTAGTTTAACAAATACAGGTTCTAACTTTTTCATAACTTCAGATGAAGTAATAACTTTTTTGTTTAGAGTTGCTAAAACTGTTCTGATTCTTACTCCATCTTCTTTTTTAAGTGCAACAAAACCTTCAATCGTAATGAAATCACAAACTTCATGTAAAGAAACAAATTTATCTGTGGATGGAATATGTACTTCTATATTGCTTAGAGAACTTACTTCTTGATTTATCCCACTTTCAATCTTTATACGAACAAGACCCTCTGAGTTAAACATCTTGCCATATTCACCTTTTAGGTAGTAAGACCTCAACTCACTAGATATAAGCTCCTCATTGAAGCCTAACTGCTGTCCATACGCATTTACTCTGAGCTTGAGTTCTTTCTCTCCGGGATTGGCGTCATCAGATGTATTACTAACACCTTCTATATTTTTTAAAGCATCTCTGAGGTACTTAACACCGACTAATATTTCTTTCTCGCTCTTTCCGCTTAAACTTATTTCAATGTCAGATGCAACAACTCCTGCTCCAGGAACTCTAACTACAAGCTCTTCATAAACTAACTTGTCACCCTCTTTTAGTTTTTCAAATGGCTCTATAATTTTCTTTATATTTTTAGCTATTACCACAGCATCATTTTGTCTAGTCAAAACACTTGAATCATAATCTAAAGAGAAATATGGACTTATATAAGTATCAAATAAATTAGTAGGAGCTCTCTCTTTTAAGTCTATGAAAATATGGAAAAGGTTATCTCCAGTCTCAACCATATTTTTTGCATCCATCTGAAAACCAATAACTGATGTAATAGAGGAGAAATCGTCTTCATTAGTGTTTTCTAAAAGTTTTTTCTCTAGTGCTGTTACTATTTTTTCTGTGTCTTCTAACTCATTATTTACATTCACTTTTCCATATACATAGATTTGAGTGGTATCAAAATCTGGAAAGAGTTGAAATTTTGAATTTTTTATAAACATAAATGTCAGAGCAAGAATTGAGACTACAATAACAATGAGTGAAACCCACTTACGTCTAAAAAAGAAATGAAGAACTCTACTATGATAGAAACTAAGTTTTTTCCAAAGTTTTTTTGTAAAGCTTTCATCATGAGCTACTTTTAAAAAGTCATGAGCGTGTAGTGGTAAAAAATAAAAAGCTTCAAAAAGTGAAGATAATAATAGTACAGTTATCATAATAGGTATTATTTTTATAAACATTCCCATTTCGCCAGATAGTAACAACATTGGTAAAAAGGCGAAGACTGTAGTAAGGGTTGCTGTTAAAACAGCGGGGAACATTTCAGTTGCGCCAACTATTGCTGCTTCTCTTTTCTCCATCCCCTCTTCTAGATGCCTGTAAATATTTTCAGCAACAACAATTGCTTCATCTACGAGCATACCAAGAGCTATAAGAGCACCAAGTAGAGAAAGCATATTTAATGAATCTCCCATTAGTTCAGTAGCTATTAGTCCTATCATAAAACTAACTGGAATACCAATCGCAACAACAACAGCAATACCACGATTTATAAAAATCAGCATTGCTAAAAAGACTAGCATAAGCCCAAAAACAATATTTGCAAAAACGGTATTTAGACGGTTTTTGATCCATATAGAAGTATCTGTATATATGTCATACTCTACTCCTATACTCTTGTCTGTTTTATCTTTTAAAATTTCGCGTATCTTTTTGACTAAAGCTATTGCATTTCCATCTTTAGACTTTGTTACATTTATAGATACATTTCTAGCACCATTATAGTGTGAGAGTTCAGACTCATCACTAAGTTTAAATTCTATATCAGCTATATCACCTATACGAACTCTTACATCTCCTAC
>JBLIEY010000186.1:0-4091 GCA_047633475.1 Sulfurimonas sp. | reverse complement strand
CTGTGAAGTAGCCAAAGGAGAAAGAGTTTTAATGTGTGAAGACATTATTACAACTGGTGGTTCAGCTATGGAAGCAGCAAAAGTTGTAAAAGAACTTGGTGGAGAAATAGTTGGTGTGGCAGCCTTAGCAAATCGTGGTTTTTGTAAACGTGAAAACAGCGATGTACAAACTAAGCCAAACTGTAAACTTCCACAAGATATTCCATTTTTTGCTCTTGCTGATTTTACCTTTGAAATGTACGCTCCAGATGCATGCCCTTTATGTAAAGACGGTAGCCAAGCAATCAAGCCTGGAAGTCGCGGTAACTAGTTATTTGAACGCTTTTGGAACAAAGTCCCATAAGCTACGCTTACCGCTATGGCACTCATCGTGGAGAATGCCATAGGTTAGCATTCCTAGAAGCTTGACCCTTACGGGTCAGAAAACTAAGATACAACTAAATGTTGTATCTTAACTCACAAGTTGCCATTTTGTCTACTAGCACTTTTGCAACTTCAAGCTTGCCATCGACTATCGCTGTTATATCTAAATCTTTCAACATGTTTTTTTCTTCAAGCGATACAACTTTTACAATTAGATTGATATTTTTTGTATGTTTAAGTATAGCTTCACATATTAGTCTTTTCTTTTCTACATTATCAAGGGTAACAATTACAGATGCTGCACTTTCTAGATTTAGTGCATCTAAGATTGACTTCTTTGAAGCATCTCCTAAATAAGCTTCTATCCCATCAGACATTGCTTCTTTAACATGTTTATTTGAATTGTCTATAATTATATACTTTGCATTTAACTTATCTAATTCTTTTGAAACAAACTTACCAACTATACTGTACCCACAAACAATAACATGATTTTTTCTAGTTGCAAGTGCTGACATATCTTCACCCGCATCTTTTATACCACTTTGATACTCAACAATTTTCGTAATCTTTGTAATAAAAAATGGTGTTACAACCATGGAAAATATAACAATTAGTGTCAATATCTGAGCTAAATTCTCTTCTATCAAGCCACCCATACTGGCAAGTGAAAAAATTACAAAAGAAAACTCTCCAACCTGAGAAAGTGCTAAAGCTGCTTTTAAAGAGCGTCTATGGCTAGATGTAATCCTAAGTATTAGATATATAATGAGACTTTTTAAAATAAACACTGCAACAAAAACACCAACAATAAGAACTATATTATCTATAAAAATTCCTATATCTATTTTCATTCCAACTACAACAAAGAAAGTTCCTAACAATATGTCTTTAAATGGTGCAATATCTGCTTCTACCTTATGATGGTATTTTGTCTCAGCTATAATCATACCTGCTACAAATGCCCCAAGCGAATATGTAAAGCCCATATAATGAGCTAGGAGAGAAGCTGCTACTACAATAAATAAAACAGAACCCATAAAAAGTTCATCAAGGTCTGAAGAAGCAGAAAATTGTAACAACCATGTCATAAGTCTTTTTCCAACTATAAATAAAAATCCTATGACGACAATGGCACTAGTTATAGTGTTTACCAGTGTATCATACAAACTTTGATCTGCATCTGCTGTCATAAAACCTATAAGTATTAAAATAGGAATAACGGCAATGTCTTGAAAGATAAGAATACCTGTTGATATCTGACCATAAGGTTTATAAATTTCTTTTGAACTTTTGAGATAACTTAATACAACCGCTGTCGAAGATAGAGCAAATGCAAGAGCGATGATTAAAGAAGTTTTTAAACTAAAATCAAGACCATAATAAGTTATAGCGTATACAGTAATAGAAGTAAAAGAAACCTGCAACAGCCCATTTCCAAATATCTCTTTTTTCATTTGTCCCATTTTTCTTAATGATATTTCAAGTCCAATAGTAAACATTAAAAAAACTATACCAAACTCACCAACCATCTCCAAAGTATGTGAGTCACTTATATATCTTAAATCAAAGACATACGCTATGATAGTTCCCGTTAGTATATATCCTATAATTTGAGATACACCTATTTTTTTTAAAAATATGTTTATTATTATAGATATACCTAAAGTAGCGATAATATAGAGGAGTGTGTCTTGCAAAAAATTCCTTTTTGTTTTATATAATTATTATAACACTATTTAAGACACTCTAGGCATAGCTATACAGATTTTAAGAGATTCTATACTATAATCCGCGATTAATAAATAATTTTTGGAGTTTATGCATGACTAAATACATTTTTGTTACCGGTGGAGTTCTGAGCTCTCTTGGAAAAGGGATTACAGCTGCCAGTGTTGGTACTTTACTTAAGCACTCTGGTAAAAAAGTGGGCATGTTAAAAATTGATCCATATATCAACGTTGATCCTGGAACTATGAGTCCATTAGAACATGGTGAAGTTTTTGTAACAAAAGATGGTGCTGAAACTGACCTTGATATTGGAAATTATGAAAGATTTTTAGACTCTTCTTACTTAAAATCATCTAACTTCACAACTGGTCAAGTTTACTCTAGTGTAATTGAAAAAGAAAGAGCTGGTGGATATCTAGGTCAAACTATTCAGGTTATTCCTCATATCGTTGGTGAAATAGTAAGTCGAATAAAACTAGCAGGAGAAGGTCACGATATACTTGTTGTTGAGCTTGGTGGTACAGTTGGTGATATAGAAGGTCTTCCTTTTATGGAAGCAATCCGTCAAATGAAACATGATGATGAAGTAGCTGGAACTTTTTTCATTCACGTAACACTTATCCCTTATATTAAAGCTGCAGGTGAAATGAAGTCTAAACCAACTCAACACTCAGTTCAAGAGCTTCGCCGTATTGGTATTACTCCTCAAATGATTATCGCTAGAAGTGAAAGACCTATTAGCAAAACTTTCAAGAAAAAACTTGCAATGAGCTGTGATGTTTCACCAGACAGCGTTATAGAAGCACTAGATGCTGCAACAATTTATGATATCCCTGTAACTTTTTTAAGACAAAGTATCTTAAAACCAATTTCAAAAGAGTTAGACCTTGGAGAACTTGATCCAGATATGGAAAAATGGGATACCTTAGTTAAAAAGATTGTTCAACCTAAAAATCGTACAGTTATTGGTTTTGTTGGAAAATATCTTGAACTAAAAGAAGCTTACAAGTCTTTAACAGAATCACTAATCCACTGTGGTGCTCATCTTGATGCAAGAGTTGATATTTGCTGGGTTGATTCTGAAGAAGTAGAGGAAAGAGGTGCAGAAGCACTGCTTAGTGACTGTGACTCAGTTTTAGTTGCTGGTGGTTTTGGTTCGCGTGGTGTTGAGGGTAAAATCCAAGCTATCGAGTACGCTCGTGTGAACAAAGTTCCATATCTTGGTATCTGCCTTGGAATGCAGCTTACACTTGTTGAATATGCTAGAAATGTACTTGGACTTGAAGGTGCTAACTCTATAGAGTTTGATGAAGAAACACCACATCCTATGGTCTACCTAATCGACAACTTTTTAGACCAAAATGGAGGAACTCAACTAAGAACTCATCAATCTCCAATGGGAGGAACTATGAGACTTGGAGAATATCCTTGTGACACAAAAGCGGGTTCTATTTTAAGAGAAGCTTATAATGGAGAAAAAACTATATACGAGAGACATCGTCACCGTTATGAAGCAAATCCAACTTACCGTGCACAGTTAGAAAAAGCCGGTATGATTGTAACTGGAGAGTCAAATGGTCTTATTGAAACGGTAGAAATTAAAGATCATCCTTGGTTCTTAGGCGTTCAGTTTCATCCTGAATTTACTTCAAGACTACAAACTCCAAACCCTTCAATCTTAGCATTCGTTAAAGCTTCATTGAGTGCTGAATAATTTACCCATACTAGACAAGTCAGCTCTATTTGAGCTACTTTCTAGTCGTTTTGAGAGTGAAGATAAAAGGCTCTCACAAATCCCAAACCCTTCCCTACTCCAAGATGCTGATAAGTCCGCTAAAAAAATAGCAGATGCCATAAGAGAAAATAAAAAAATAACACTTGTTGGTGATTATGATGTTGATGGAGTTAGCTCAACTGCAATAATGGTAGACTTTTTTAGACAAATTCCTTATCCTCTAGAAGCAATTATCCCAAACCGTTTTAGAGATGGGTATGGT
>JBLIEY010000185.1:0-4099 GCA_047633475.1 Sulfurimonas sp. | reverse complement strand
AAAGAGTTACAAAACTGTAGGTCAACTAGATAATAAGAAATATAGAATTGTACTATTAGGTGTGTATAAAAATAATGAACAAAAATTTCATTTTAACCCAATAGATACTACTAATTTAGAAATGGGTGATTATATTTTAGTAATTGGTAATGAACAGTTTTTAAAAGAATTTACGTTACATCTTAATAAAAAGAGCTCTAATGTCAGAAAATAATGCCTTAATTTTGGGATATAATGATTATACTTTTGAGATAGAAAAAAATATAAAATCATATTATGAAAATGTTCATATATTTAGCTTGCATAAAGATGTAGAAAATAGTTTTGACTTAAGTGACAATTGGGATGAATTAAGCAGTAGGTTTGATATGAATGATTGTGTTGCTTTTTGTGTACTTGAGGACATGGCTGAAAATATATTTTTAACTATTTCACTTCGTGACACTTTTAAAGATTTAACTATAGTTTCCCTTGCACAAGATAAAGAGAGTGAAGACAAGCTTAAATTAGCTGGAGCTACAAAGATTTTACCAACTACACAAACTACGGCAAATATTATCGTAGAGATGCTAGAAAAACCAATTGTGACTGAAGTTTTACATAATATACTATATGAAAAAAGTGATTTAAAAATAGCTCAGATTAAAATAGAGGATAATACTTTTTTTGATGGAAAATACCCTTCAGATGTTGAGTGGAGTAGGGAGCATGGAATTATAGTAATCTCTATTGTCAATGAAGATATGACTCGAGAGTTTATTTACTCATCAAAAGCAAAACATCATATAATAAGAAGTGGAGACATTTTTATTGTGGTTGGTTATGAAAAAAATATAAAAGAGTTTGAAAAATTAATAGGGGGTAAATATGACTAAAATAGGTATAATCGGTGCAGGAAAATGGGGATCTGCTTTAGCTTTTGCTTTAAGTGAGAAGAATGAAGTCTATATTACATCAAGAACACCTAGAGATATGAAAAACTTTGTTAGTCTCGATGAAATATTGAAACTAGAATACTTGGTTATTGCAATACCGGCACAACAAATTTCATCATGGTTAAAAGAAAATTTTGTTTTTAACAATCAAAAAATTTTAGTTGCAGCTAAAGGCATAGAAGCAAGTAGTGGAAAATTTTTAAATGATATTTATAAAGATTATGTCCCAGATGAAAACATAGCTTTTTTATCTGGTCCTTCTTTCGCCACAGAAGTTAGAAAGTCTTTGCCAACTGCACTTGTGATTAATTCACACAATGAAGAATTAAGTGCAAAATTTTCTACTTTCTTTCCATCATTTATAAAAACATACACATCTACAGATGTAATGGGTGCTGAAGTTGCAGGAGCATATAAGAATGTTATAGCAATCGCTGCGGGAATATGTGATGGACTAGGCTTGGGTAAAAATGCAGCAGCTTCACTCATCTCTAGAGGTTTGGTAGAGATGCAAAGATTTGGTTATGTTTATGGAGCTAAGGAAGAGAGCTTTGTTGGTCTTAGTGGAGCTGGTGATTTATTTTTAACAGCATCATCGACAATGAGTAGAAATTTTAGAGTAGGTTTAGGGATAGCACAAGGAAAAAGCCAAGATCAAATACTTGAAGAGTTAGGTGAAGTAGCCGAGGGGATTGGTACTACTTATGCTTTAAATAAAATTGCAAAGAATAGAGATTTGTATCTTCCTATAGCAAAAGAAGTTTATAAGATGTTAGAGGGTGAAGACCCAAATGTTAGTTTGAAAAATTTTCTCTCAAATTGAGATTATTTATGTGTAAAATTTAAATAACAAAGAAAAGGATTAATATGAGAGAACACAAGACACAATTTAAGAAGATAGGAATAGCAATAGTGGTAGCTGTTGTAGTATTCGCTATATCCTCAGCTATATTTCATGTTAATGTTACACAAGCTTCTCTTTTAGGCTTAATTGCATTACTAGTTACACTTTGGACAAACGAAGGTTTACCTTTAGCCGTCGTTTCTTTACTCCCAATTGTATTATTTCCAGCATTTTCTATTTTAGGTACTAAAGCTACAGCTGCAAATTACTCCCATCCTATCATATACTTATTTTTGGGTGGTTTTTTACTTGCTATTGCAGTTGAGAAAAGTAATTTACATAGTTGGATTGCAGACAAGATGCTTTCTATTTTTCCAAGTACTCCAAGAGGAATGATATTTTCTCTTGCGATTACATCTGGATTGTTAAGCTCAATCTTGTCAAATACAACAACAACGCTTCTTCTTATGTCTATTGGTCTGTTTATAACACAAGATATGAGGTTAAAGCTTCGTTTCGCTTTAGCAATCGCTTATGGTGCAAGTGTCGGTGGAATCATGACTCCTATTGGAACACCACCAAACCTTATATTACTTGGTATTATGTCTGATAAAGGAATGGAAGCTATACCATTTTTTCAATGGACTTGGATGGTTGCGCCACTTGCGTTCGTGATGTTTATAGTGGTAAGTTTACTTCTAAGTCTAGGTGTTCCAAACACTAAGATACATAGAGAAAGTGATAAAAAACCTCTAGATGCTAATCAAAAAAAAGTGCTTGGTATTCTTGGTGTATTGATACTTTTACTTCTTGTGAATGCTCCTATGAAGCCATTTTGGGGAGGACTAGGGCTTAGTGAAGCTGGAATCTTACTCGCTTCGGGTTTACTCCTTTTTATGCCTCCGTTTAATATACTTGACTGGATGGAAGATAAGGCAAAAGTACCTTATAGAATTATGTTTTTATTTGGTGCAGGTTTTTCTATTGCGAAAGCTTTTAGTGCAACTGGTCTTGCAGATGTAATTGCAACTAATCTTATATCTTTAACTCATTTGCCTCCTTTAATGTTGCTTCTTGCTGTTGCTGCTCTTATAACTTTCACAACAGAAATAACGTCAAATACTGCTCTTATATCTATTATGCTTCCGGTTATTTATTCTGTAGCAGAGCAGACAGGTATAAGTATACCTCTGTTTATGATGGTAGCTACAGTTTGTGCTAGTTATGCCTTTATGCTTCCTATTGCCACCCCTCCAAATGCAATTGCCATGAGTAGTGGAGCTGTTGATGTTAAGAGTATGATGAGATACGGTTTAGTGTTAAATCTTGTAGGAATATTTTTGATAGTTATGATAGCTGAGTTTTTCTGGAAAGGAATCCTCTAGCTATTTGGCTAGTTTACAAAATTAATTAAAAGGTAAAAAATGATAGTACATATAGTAATGCTTAAGTTTAAAGATGAAAATAAAGATGAAAATATACTAAATATTGCAAATGGATTAAAAGCATTAATAGATTTAATTCCAGTTTTGAAGTTTATGGAAGTAGGAATAAATTTTGATGAATCTGCAAGAGCCTTCGATTTGTCCTTGTATAGTAAATTTTTGAGCAAAGAAGACTTAGAAATTTATGCTGTTCATCCAGAACATCTAAAGGTTGTTGAGTTAATTAAAGCAACAACTCTAGAATCTAAAGTTGTTGATTACATTTTGTAAGATACTAAAATATTTTCTCTAAGAAAAATATATTAGTATTATATGAATTAAAAGTATTTCTACCTATACCAGTATTGACGTGTTTGTATTTATAGCCGATACCAAAACCATTATAAATCTCAGCATCTATGCTTGCTGAGTATTGCAAACCAAAATAATTTGATGATATCCATCTTGTTACTCCATACCCAATGTCAGCCTTTAAGTTAACATTCCAGTTTATGACTGGAGCTAGGGCATAACCTATTTTCACTTGTGCTCCCAATGTATAGTTCCCATAAGTTGAACTGCTTGATGAATATCCATCCAAACCAACAAGGTCAAAACCTACACCAACATGTAGGGCAGATGCATCTGTTGCTAATGGAATCATTATACCTGCACCGAAATATACTTTTGAATTTCCAGTATATAAATCATCATTATTATAGTCTGTTTTTGTTAGACCAAATTCAATACTGCTCATAGTGTTATCTGATTTTTGAGATGCGAATGAACTTGTTGTTACAATTATACTTATGAGAGTAATAGTTAATCTTTTTTTCATTTTAACTCTTTTAATGAATGTTTGAAATTTTGAAGAAGTAAGTTGGGTTTTATAGAAG
>JBLIEY010000184.1:0-4123 GCA_047633475.1 Sulfurimonas sp. | reverse complement strand
TTTTACTGGTTCTATTTTAGGGGTTCATTATATTCCTAAATGTTAAAATTTTCATTCGATAAAAAGTTTCATAAACTTTTGATTAGATATAATTCCATCAAAGGATTAGAAAATATGAATCAAAATAATTATCTAGATAAACTAAACAATATGTTTAATTTTAATTCAATTCATCTAGACAATATGAATAAACATCTTTTAATTGTTTCGTCGATGATACTTTTAATGATAGTCATTTTATTATTGCCATATGTATTTGATATGCAAGGTGTTAAACATTACTTGCTAATACACAATATATTAGAAATATTTTCAGTTGTTATTGCATCATTGATATTTGCCGTAGGTTGGACTGCACATAGTGATAAGTTACCTGCAAATGTAATTTTCTTATCTATACTTTTTTTTACTATAGCTATATTAGATATATCACACCTTCTATCATATCCAGGAATGCCAGATTTTATAACACCTGGCTCAACTGAAAAGGCAATTAATTTTTGGCTTGCTGGACGCTCATTGGCTGCTTTTGGTTTATTTATTTTTAGCATATTATCTTTAAATCCAATGAAAAGTTCTTATAATCGCTATCTTTTATTTTTCTTTATGCTAACATTAACTGTATTTATACACTGGATATTCCTTCTTCATGAAGAAATCCTACCTCACACCTTTATACCTGGATACGGATTAACGAACTTCAAAATTTATACAGAATATATCATTATAGGATTAAATCTAATAACTCTTCTCATTTTATGGAAAAGAATAAAACAGCCGCAAGCTTATCATGTGTCAGCACTTTTTACAGCGATATCAGTTATGGCAATGAGCGAATTCTTTTTTACACTATATACTGATATAACAGATGTATATAACTTGGCTGGTCATATATATAAAGTAATATCTTATATATTTATTTATAAAGTTATCTTTGTAACAACGGTTCGCCAGCCTTATGAATTATTAAATGATAAAGATGAAAAGCTATTGAACCAATATAATTTAATAAATAACATTATAAATACTGTTCCTGTACGAATATTTTGGAAGGATAAAGAAGGTACTTTTCTTGGAGCAAATAAGTTATTCCTAGAAGATACTCAACTGAAGTCAGTTGATGAAATTATTGGTAAAAATGATTTTGAAATGCCTTGGGGAAAGACTGAGGCACAATTATACAGAGATGATGATATATCTGTTATGAATAGTGGCAACTCGAAGATTAATTTTGAAGAATCACAAACAGATGATAAAGGTAATAGTATTTCAGTTTTGACTTCTAAAGTACCATTGGAAGATGAAGATGAAAAAATAATTGGTTTACTGGGTACCTATGTAGATATTACAAAACAAAGAAATACAGAAAATGAGTTAAAGAAACAGAAAGATATCTTATATCATCAGGCACACCATGATTCATTAACTGGTCTTCCAAACAGATTACTCTTTAGTGATAGATTAGAACAAACAATCCAAAAAGCTAAACGCAACAACTCGAAAATAGCGTTACTCTTTATAGACTTAGACCGCTTCAAAGAGATAAACGATTCTCTAGGTCATGACATTGGTGATGAGATTTTAAAAGAAGTTACATATAGACTGAGCGAAACTATGCGAAAAGAAGATACGGTAGCAAGACTTGGCGGTGATGAATTTACTGTAGTACTTGAAGACCTATCTCAAGGACAAGACGCTTCTTTAATAGCCACTAAGATATTAGAGAATTTAGCTAAGGCTATGCATATTAGTGACAATGTTTTTTATGTATCAAGTAGTATAGGAATAAGTATATACCCAGATGACGGAGTGTCCACACAAGACCTTCTAAAATATGCTGATTCGGCTATGTACAAAGCAAAAGACGAAGGAAGAAATAACTTTCAATACTATAATTCCACAATGACTGAACTAGCATTTGAAAGAGTAGAAATGGAGACAAGTTTAAGAAGCGCTCTTAAAAATAATGAGTTTGTAGTTTACTATCAACCCCAAGTTAATGGAATAACAAATAAGCTCATAGGAATGGAAGCATTAGTTAGATGGCAACATCCAACTATGGGTTTAGTATCTCCGGCTAAATTCATTCCACTCGCAGAATCAACAGGACTGATAGTTGAGTTAGATAGATATGTGATGAGAACTGCTGTGACGCAAATAGTACAGTGGTATAAAGAGGGATTAAATCCTGGAATGTTAGCTATGAACCTAGCAGTAAAACAACTTCAACAAAAAGATTTCATCCCAATGTTGAAAGAGCTAATGCAAGAAACAAATTGTAAAACAGAGTGGATAGAACTCGAAGTTACGGAAGGCCAGATTATGACTCACCCTGAAGAAGCCATACTAATACTCCAAAAGATTAGTGACTTAGGCATAGAATTAGCAGTTGACGATTTTGGTACTGGTTACTCTTCACTTGCATATCTTAAAAAGTTGCCAATAGATAAACTAAAAATAGATCAAGTGTTTATAAGAGACTTGCCAGATGATGAAGAAGATGCCGGAATTACAAAAGCAGTAATAGCACTTGCAAACAGTTTAAACCTAAAAGTAATTGCCGAAGGTGTTGAGACTAAAGAGCAGAAAGACTTTTTAGTTGAAAATGGCTGTAAGAAAATTCAAGGGTATTTTTATTCTAAACCTGTACCTGCTAATGAGTTAGAAAGATTACTTAGAAATGGGTTTTAAATATATCTTTATTTAAATACCATTGAAAACCCAAGTCCACCTGCTATAGACCTAAAATCAATTAATAAGGCTGCCAATAAGCTGCCGAAACAATTCCAAGTAAAAACCTAAAATACTCTAAACTTAAACCTCATAACCTCTTATATTTGGAACACGAAGCACTCATATTAGTTTTCCGTGTTCCACAAAGTAATCAAAAAGTAAAAACTGCAAAGTTTCACAAACCTTAAGGGATTATGGAACAAAAGAAGTGAGCTTTTAAATTATATATTTAAAGCTTCATCCAATCTCCTTTTTTTTTTAATAAAAGTTTAATTTGGAACTCTGGGAAAGTTCGTTGTCTGTCAGTGGCTCTGCCACCTGCTTCAACGAAAAAGCTTTTTTTCTTTTACTTTTTTTGCAAAAAAAGTGATATTTGCTTCGGAAGCCGTAGGCGTATGAGTCTTTTTAATTCTATCTTACCTTTAACTATCTAATGTATTAAAACCGACTAGTTAGCTCTAGTGATGGGAGCAACGCTTCCGCCTAAACCACAAAGAGAACTCTTAAAAGATTGTTAGTTCTTAGTAGTTGAACATGCAGAGGTTTTCAAGTTGTTTTTTAAGTAGTCCGTCCCTTGTCATTATATGCATTATGGTGTAGTCAATGAGTTTATAAGTATGTTTATTTTTGCATCTAATTTTCCATTTTCTATTTACTTTTTTTAGTTCTATTTTCTCATGACATACAAAACATTTTAATTTACTATTACTACCTTTAACACTATCTAGCTCAAATCCATTTTCAAATATATTAATAAACTCTTTTTTAGTCATAGTCACTCCTATTTTCTAAAAAACATACTATTAGAAAACATCAATAATAAATAGTGTCAAGTGATACCTTTATGAAATCCCTATATCAAACACTATTTAAAGTTTCAACTTGACACTTTACAAACTACTGAAAATCAATAACAATACATTGTTTCAAAATTAAAACAAGGAAATAATATGCCACTTATTACACAAGTAATTAAAGGTAAAACTGTAAATAGAGCTAATATTGTTGCGTCTGACGCTGATATGACTGACTTACTAGCTCTATTAGAGGGTGAAGTAACTCAATATAAAGAAGAGGGAACGGCAGGAACATCTGCACCTTATCCTGATTCTTTAAATACTAAGAAGTTTTCAGCTAGAAAAGATGATAACAGTTGTTCTGTAACTATTCGTCATTGTAAATCTACTGCAGGAACTCGTAACATTAGAACTTCTGCAATTGGTAAGTTAGATTGTGATTGGGAAACTGCAATTAAAGCTGAAAAAATTAATCTATTCTATGATTCATCAAAAAACTAAGGGGATACTGATATGAAAACTATGATTACTCAAAAACTAGGTGATAAAACTATCACTAACTATAGTCCTGCTGACCATACTGACGCTCTAGC
>JBLIEY010000183.1:0-4124 GCA_047633475.1 Sulfurimonas sp. | reverse complement strand
TATATTATTACTAAAGTTTTTTATACCTTTTAATTTAGAGATTTCATCTTCTATCTTTTTAACGCCTTTTTCTAAAGCAGCGTCATTACTTCCAGATAAATTTATCTGTATATCACTTTTTATGAGTCCTGGTTTATCTTCTGTAACACCAAGCTCTATCATGTTGTACTTATCTTTGAAAGGAGCTATCAGTTCTCTAGCCCTAGGTGATAGTTCAAAAGTTTGTTTTTCTCTTCTTTTGTTTGGATCGTTAAAATTAAAAGTGAAATTAAGTATTGGATTTAAATATTTGTTTATCCAGTTTGTATCCACTCTGTCATAAAGTTCCATTGTAATGTAAAAAACACTATTGTTCTTCTGCTTATCACCGGAGAGACTTCTTCTGTGTCCACTTGTTGCAGAGATAGACTTTAGTGAGAACTCGTCTGAGTGTTTAATTATTTCTGTTTGTATATCTTTTACAATTTTAAAGTTTTCTTCAAGAGGTGTATTTATATCTAATTTACCAGATATATATAAATAAGTACCATCAAAATTTGGAAAAAACTGAAACTTCATTGATTTTGCTGTTAAAACAGTCAATATAGGAATTATGATTATAAACAACATAACAAAAGTCTTTTTATATTCAATAAGAAAAGAAAGCACTCGTCCATAAAGTTCTTGAAATGGTTTCCAATCTACAAAATTATGACTTTTTCTTAAAAACTCAGATGCATGAAGTGGTAAAAATATAAAACTCTCTAAAAGTGAACCCAAAAGAATCAACACAACTACTATAGGAATCAGTATAAGAAACAGTGATATTTCTCCCTTTAACATAAACATAGGTAAAAATGCTGCAAAAGTAGAAACAGTAGCAAGAGTAACAGGGAGCATCATTTCTTTTACACCAAGTAAAGCTGCCTCCATATTTTCCATGCCATCATCTATATGGCGCTGAATATTTTCACTAACAACAATCGCGTCATCTACAACTATACCGATGACTATAAGAGCACCTAAGAGTGAGACTATATTTATAGAATATCCCATATAATAAATAAATAACAAACCTATAATAAATGAGAAGGGGATACCTAAAGTGACAATAAGTGCTATTCTAAGATTTATTAAAATAAACATAGATAAAAAAACTAAAATCAAGCCAAACATAAGGTTTGAGATTACTGTATTTAATCTATCTTCAACAGGCTTTGAGGTGTCTTGATAAAAGTCAAAAGATATATCAGGATAACTTTTTTGTAATTTTAGTGCATACTTTCGAAGTTGTGCAGAGAGGGCAATAGAATTTCCAAACTCACCTTTTGATATCACAAGTGTCAGAGTTGGTTTGTTGTTAAAAGCAGCTAGTGTTTCTGTTTGTGGATATTCTATCTTAACCTTTGCAATATCACCGAGTTTTATATATTTTCCGTCTATGTTTAAGATGCTCTCTTCCCACTCCTCGATATCTGCTTTACCATTTGCTGTTGAGATATATACAAAATTACCTTCTTGTTCTATGTCACCAATTGGAAAGATATAAGACAAGTCAGATATAGCACTTAAAACACTAGCATGTTTAAGCTCATACGCTAAAACTGCCTGAGAGTCTACTCTTATTGAAATCTCTTCTTTTGAATCACCACGGATAAGTATTTCACTAATATTTTTGATTCTTGATATCTTAGTTTTAATTTCATTAGCGGCAACTGTCAACTCACCTTTTGTCAATTTATCTGAGGATAGAGATAATTTTATAAGAGGTTTTACTTTATCTATGATGCTAGCTATTGGCTCATTCATGTCTGATGGAAGATATTGTCTAGTTAGTGCGATAGAATCTTTAACACGAGAAAGTACACTATTTTTATTTGCGTTGTCACTCAAGGTTAAAATGATTGAAAATACACCTGGAGTAATTGCTGTTTCAGTCTTATCTATTCCATTTATATTACTTAATTCTTCTTCTATATCTCGAACTGCCATCTTGTCCATAATAGTAGCACTAGCACCTTTATAAGAACCGCTAACACTTATTTTGTCAAGTTCTACATTAGGGAAAAGTTCTTTTGGTATATTTATATAAGCATTAGCTCCCATATATGCTAAAAATATTAGCAACATATA
Organism: Sulfurimonas sp.; assembly: GCA_047633475.1. Lineage (GTDB taxonomy): Bacteria > Campylobacterota > Campylobacteria > Campylobacterales > Sulfurimonadaceae > Sulfurimonas. The sequence goes on along the minus strand of JBLIEY010000183.1, from coordinate 2,012 downwards.
ATTTAGACGTTTATTATTTATGAAGTATTGTATAAAGCTATTCATGGTTTACAAAAGCGATTTAATAACATTACTTACACCTTGGTGCAAGTTATAATTGGAGATTGGAAAGTCAAGAGACTCATCTTCAAGATTTACATTGTAGCGACTAAGATAGTCTCCTAATATTTTTAAATCAATATTTGTTTTAGACTCATCTTCAAGCTTGTTTAGTCTTTGGATTTTAAAAGCAAGTGATTTTAAACTCACAAAATCACTCCATCTAAAGAAAAGCTCTGGAGTTAACTCATCTATTCTAACTCCCTCTGGAGTAAAAAGTTTATTTGCATCTCTAAGAGGAATCAAAACACTAAGAATTGCTTCACTAAAAGGTAGAACTTTTTCACCCCAAAAAGCCTGCTCATTTCTTGTCTGTAGCTCTTCATCTATAACTTTAATTATCGAATCTATGCCTGCTCTTTTAAAAAGCTCATAAGTCTCTTTGTTCATAATAGTCCTGTGTTTGTTATATTTAATATTTGCTGTATAATCTCATTTTTAAACCAGGAGATTATATTGAAATTAAATAAAAGTTTTATTACCCATTTTATAGCTGTAAGTTTAACAGCTTTATCATTTATTACACCTAAGGAAATAAGTCCTTTACTGCTCTTTGCAGGTCTGTTTGCTATATCAGGTGCTGTTACCAATCAATTGGCTATCCATATGCTATTTGAAAAAGTCCCATTTCTCTATGGTTCAGGTGTAATTCCTGCCAGATTTGAAGCCTTTAAAGAATCTATAAAAAACCTTATGATGAATGAATTTTTCACAAAAGATCAGTTAGATAGCTTTTTCAAAAATGAAGAAAAAAAGATAAATTTAGAACCAATTATCCAAGAAACAGATTTTTCACCAGCTTTTGATGCACTTAGTAAAACGGTTATGGAGTCATCATTTGGTGGAATGTTGGGAATGTTTGGAGGAGAAAGTGCACTAGATGCTCTTCGTGAACCATTTTCACTTAAAATGAAAAGTGCAGTCATTAAAATTGTAAACTCAGATGCATTTAACAAAACACTAGAAAATAATATGAAAACTTCAAAAATCAGTGAGGATATGCTTAGTTCTATTGAAAGTGTAATAGATGCAAGATTAAATGAACTAACCCCTCAAATCGTAAAAGAGATAGTTCAAAAATTAATCAAAGAACACCTTGACTGGCTTGTAGTTTGGGGTGGTGTTTTTGGTGGACTTATTGGTTTAGTTAGTTCATTCTTGATATAGCTCTACAATTGGCTATATTAAGATGTGCGTTATTAAGTTTTACAACATTTTTTTACAACTATTTATTATAAATTTACTAAATTTTGATAAATGTTGCAAAGCTTAATGATTTTCTCTTAATTTGTGAGATAAATACACCTAATATTATAATTGCAGATGCAATAAGTTCCATAGTGCTTAGGACTTCATTTAAAATAAAATAAGCCAATATTAGTGTAAATATTGGAATCAAATTTATAAACATGGCTGCTTTAGATGCTTGTATCTTTGTTAGTGCATAATTATAAAGTCCATATCCTCCAAGTGTAACAACAACTCCAAGATAGAGTAACCATCCTATTGCTTCATTACTAACATGAAAAGGCATTGTAATATACTCATATACGAAAAATGGAAAGAAAAATATTGCTCCTATGAATGACTGCAATGCTGTAATAAATAATGCAGAAAATTTATTACTTAAATAACGTGCCACAATAGTATAACCAGCACCACACAGCATCGCTGTAAGAATTGGCATAAAAGATGTCATAAGTCCAGCTTGAGATGCCGATGTATACCCAAGAGCTTTAATTTCAAATATAAAGTATAAACTTGGCTCAAAAAGTGCAAGAAGAACAATAAGTTTTAAATCTCTTTTAGTAAATTCATACTTTAAAAAACTTTTTATAAAATACAAAAAGCATGCACTTGCAATAAGCATTCTAAAAAATATAACTGTGAACTCATTTAGCTCTTGCATCACT
>JBLIEY010000182.1:0-4183 GCA_047633475.1 Sulfurimonas sp. | reverse complement strand
TTCGCTTTTGCTCTATTGCTTTGGTACTCGTTTGATTCAACTGTGTCTGGAATGCAATTTATGGAAAATCTTCCATTAGTCCCTACATTTGGAATCAATTATATTTTAGGTGTAGATGGTATATCACTTTTTATTGTTATATTAGCAACATTTTTTACTACAATAGGTATTGCTTCACTTAGTGATACCAAAGATGTAAAAAATATGATTATTACACTTCTATTTTTAGAAATGACTATGGTTGGTGTTTTTCTTGCGCTTGATGCTATTGTATTTTATGTATTTTGGGAACTTTCACTTGTACCAATGTTATATCTAATCGGTGCTTGGGGTGGACCTTTAAGAGTTTATGCTTCTGTTAAATTTTTCTTATATACATTTACAGGTTCATTAGTGATGCTTGTTGGTATGCTATTTATGGCATATTTTTACTATCAGGCAACTGGTGTATGGAGTTTTGCTATTCTTGAATGGTATCGTCTTGTTTTACCTGAGACATTCCAACTTTGGTTATTTGCAGCATTCTTTATTGGTTTTGCGATTAAAGTACCAATGTTTCCATTTCATACATGGTTACCATATGCTCACGGTCAAGCACCTACTATAGGTTCTGTGATACTAGCGGCAATCTTACTAAAAATGGGAACCTATGCGTTTATACGTTTCTCATTACCAATGTTCCCTGATGCAGCTGTATTTTACATGTTTCCAATAGCAATTCTAGCTATTATTATGATTATATACACGGCGATGGTAGCCTATGCACAAGAAGATATAAAACAAGTTGTAGCTTACTCTTCAGTATCACATATGGGTGTTATCATTCTTGGTACATTTGCTCTTAACGTTGAAGGTATCACAGGTTCAATATTCTTAATGATTGCTCATGGTGTTGTCTCCGGGGCTCTATTCTTACTTGTAGGTGTTATATATGATAGACGTCATACCAAGATGATGAGTGAGTTTGGTGGCTTGGCATCTGTAATGCCTAGGTTTGCAACTATCTTTGGTATTATGATGATGGCTTCAGTTGGTCTTCCTCTAACTATTAACTTTGTTGGTGAATTTTTGAGTCTTTTAGGATTCTATCAGCAATCACACCTCTTAACTATATTAGCAGGTACTGCTATTATTGTGGGGGCAATTTATATGTTGGCATCTTACAAAAAGATGTTTTTTGGTGAAGTTACAAATGAGAAAAATAGAAACCTTCCTGATGTAAACAAAAGAGAACTTATAGCTTTAGTTCCATTAGTTCTTATTACAGTTTGGTTAGGTGTTTACCCTAAACCATTATTGGGTCCAATTAACAATTCAGTAGAGTCTGTAGTGCAGTTAATGCATGATAAAGCTATAACTGATGAAGCAAAAACTAGAATTCCAAACCTTATAAAAGATATTGATACAACTAGAACTTTAGCACAGGGGGCACACTAATGTTAGAACCAGTAAATGTTTCATTAGAGTCATTAAATTTAATGACTCTAGCACCAATGTTGATTCCGATTCTTGGTGCGTTATTAATTTTAATCATCGATATTTTAAAGAGTGGTTTAAACAAAACTCTATATGTAATGATAAGTATGCTCTTTTTGTTGATGGATTTAGGATCTATTGCAGAGACGGCAGGTATATTTACTGAGACTGGTACTATAATGGGTGTTTTTGATGTAATGCTTATCGATGGTCTCGCCATTTTATCTCAATTAATTATTGTTGTTGCATCTTTACTATTTATACCATTAGCATTAACTAATAAAAGATTTCATGAATTTTCTTATCCAGAATTTTTTGCATTATTTTTATTCATGCTTGCAGGTTTTCAATTTATGGTTGCAACGGATAATCTAATTCTGATCTTTGTTGGCTTAGAAACAGGCTCTTTAGCACTATATACTATGATTGCTATGCATAACCGTGACGAATCTTTTGAAGCAGCTATTAAGTACTTTACAATGGGTGCCTTATCTGCTGGATTCTTTAGTTTTGGTTCAATGGTGTTTTATGCTTTAACAGGTTCTGTAGAGATAAATCAAATGGCTTCTGTACTAGCAGCAAATGGTTATGCAGATATGGGTTTTGTGCTAGTAGGTACAGTGTTTTTACTTGCTGCTATAGGATTTAAACTATCACTAGTACCATTTCATACTTGGGCACCAGATGTTTATGAAGGCTCTTCTGCGGCACTTGCTGGATTTATGTCAATAGTTCCAAAAATTGCAGCATTGATTGTTGCAATGAGATTTTTTGAATTTTTAATTCACAGTGGAGTTATTTGGTTAGAAATAATTCTTTATATAGTTGTTGTTTTAACAATGACAGCAGCAAATATCTGGGCCCTTGTTCAAACAGATATAAAAAGAATGCTTGCTTACAGTTCCATTTCACATGCTGGTTTTGTAATGGCTGGTATTATGATAGGAACAACACAATCTAATAGTGCACTATTTTTGTACTGGATACTATTTAGTTTTACTAACTTAGGTGCCTTTACTATGCTTTGGATATCTCGTCAAAAACATCTTCAAGATAACCAATATACAGATCATTGTTACAATAAGTTTGCAGGTATGATACATACTTCGCCAATTGCGGCAAGTATTATGGGTGTATTTATGCTTAGTTTAGCGGGTCTTCCTCCATTCGCACTATTTTGGGGTAAATTATATATGATTTCTTCTGCTGTAGCAGGTGGATATACTGTATTAGCTTTTATTATGGCACTTAACTCTGCAATAGCAGGATATTATTATATTAAACTTATCGTTTATATGTTTATGAAAGAACCATTAAGTAACGAAGATGGGCATCTATATGTAGCAAATGCTACAACACCACTAAGAACAATTATTGGTATAGCAACAGTAGGAACTATATTTGCTTTTGTTGCTATAAATCCAGTATTAGAATTTATAACAGCACTTGTTTATAAAAGTGGCTATTAACAATACTGTATAAATTTATACAGAGAAAAGGAAGAGAATTTGTTTAAATGGATACTCTTCGCTCTTGTCTCCCTTGATCTTTGCGCCCTTGATATATCACTTCAAGGTGCAAGAGAGAACTTTCAAAACTACTCAATCTTACATATAAAAGAAAAAAATAAATTTTTATGTGAAGCAAAAAAAGATGATTTTTATGTTACAACTAAGATTATTTGTGCATTTTCACAAGCTCCAGCCAAAAAATTAAAAACCTTACAAAATGATTTTTTTAAAATTGAAACTCAAATAAATAAAGGAACATTTTTTGTAATAATAACTCCATATAAAAAGATGAAACTATATCCTGTCGTTTTTGAGCTTAGTAAAGATGAAAGTGTTTATGAAGCAAATGTAAAGTTATCTAGTCATTGGATGATAGTTGGATATAACGAAGACTTACCTTATATTAAGACTCATGAAACTTCAGACATATCAATAAACTTTCCCTTTATGTTAGATAAGGACATGCTCCCTTATGTTGGATCTTTAGATATAAAAGGTAACCCAGTCCATTTGCAAGAAGTTAGAGATGTGAGTGATTATTTAAAGATAAAAGAATATTATGCAAAAGGAGAATATGAAAGATGTCTTGATCTTGTAGATGAAGTTATGCTCGAATTTCCCACTTCTCTTTTTAATGCTGAATTGCTTTACTATAAAATAAGAGTAAATTCAAAATTAGAAAATAATGATGATGTCATAAGCTTCTCAAAAGTTTATTTAAGAGAATATTCTTCTGATGATAATGTAGCCGAAGTATTGGCGCTTGTTTCTAAAGCTTATGCTATAAATGGTATAGATTCTCAGGCGGATTATTTTTTTGATAGACTTTTTAGTGAACATGAAGACTCACCTTATGCTAAGTGGGGATATATTTACAAAGGTGAAATGCTAGAAGACTCAGGGGAATCTTCAAAAGCATTAGACTACTACAAAAAAGCTCTTAATGAGACAAGCGATGTTGAAATTGCGGCATCGGCAGCTTATAATATAGCACGATACGAAATAAATAATTCTGCTAAAGAAGAAGCTAGTACATATGCAATGAAAATTATTGATGGTAACCCTGATTACTTCTCTTCAAAATACACTACTTCTTTAGAAATGATGTATTCATTTGCTGATGAAGCAGAATATATTACTGCTTCAGAAATAGCTAATGCACTTATTAATGACAAAAATAAAGAAGAAGAAGAGTA
>JBLIEY010000181.1:0-4218 GCA_047633475.1 Sulfurimonas sp. | reverse complement strand
AAACAATCTCAAAAGCTTCAACTCGAAGTCTCTCTAGGCCTTTTAAACAAGGTCTCTTTGTTTGTGGATGGGAATTATAGGGGGTTGTTGCTTAGAAGTTTCTTAACTTATTAAAAGAATTTATAAACTTATTATTCTAATAAATTTTAAGACGCGAATAGGGTTTGTTTATAGTATATGAGTATAGCCTGTTTCTGGTTCTATTGCAATTGTTACATTACCATCAGGACTTATTAGTACTACATTACATGTAGTACTAATAAGTCCAATTGTTCCTGAATTTTTATATGACTGAGTATAAGTATTAAATGTTCCTTTGAGCGGTCTACCTAAATGATCAAAAGATATTCTAGACCCAGAACACCCACCATTTAAGGTAACACTACTTATATTATAACTCTCTCCTAAATTCATTTTTTTATTTGAATCTGAGTCATCTGTAGCAATTATTCCAGAATAACCACCACTCAAGTATTTATCTGAGCTCATTGGATCTGACGCTAATTCATTTAAATTTGGTTTGGTATCATGCCCACTTCCATTATCTTTATCAGCAAATATCGAGTAAGCAATTTTACCATTTGTATCTGCAGAAGTTCCAAATAATAATTCCCATCTTCCTTTATACCAATCAATATCTGATGAATCATACTTGTCATTTATAATAGCAAGGTGTTGTGTGTATCTTATATGTGAAACAACTTGTATCGCTGCTTCTCTTAATGCAGTTGATTTCATTTGTGGCAGCATAACTGCAGCCAATATACCAGCAACAACTAATACGAAGACTAACTCTAACATAGTAAATGCTTTTTTCATAAATACCTCTAAATTATATAATTATTTTAAAGTATAGCAAAAAAATTAAAAATTTAAAATTGTGTGAGATGTGAAGTAGAAGGTCCAAGGAATAAAATTTCCTTGGAATAAAGATATATTATAGCTCTTCAGCTTTTTGTACGTCGTATAAAATATCATCCATTGGGTGTCTATACATCGGCATAGCAAGTCTTTTCTCATCAAGAATATGACCAATAAAACCGATTGATCTACCAAGTATAAAAAATGCATTTAGTGCTCCAGCTTCTATAAAGACATCAATTTCTTCATCTTTATAAGACAATGATCTCCACATATCAATCATTAAAATACCAATAGTACCATCAACATTGAGGATTAAATTCTCTTTTTTAGATGTTGTTACTTTCTCAACAGTTAAAGCATAATCTAGCAATGGAGTACTTGGAAAATATTCTCTTGCAAATTTTTTAAGGCCTTCAACACGTAAGTCTGGATTTTTAAGAGATTTTATTCTGTGTCCAATTCCAGGAATCGGTATACCCTCTTTTTTCATATATGCTAAAAACTCTTTTGGAGTTAAATTGTGATCATCTGCATATTTGAAATATTTAGCTGCACCATCAATTGCCCCACCGAATCTTGGACCAATAGTAAGAAGACCTGCGATTAGTGAACTAATTACATCTTTACCTGCTCTTGCCGTAACTTTAGCATTATGAGCACCTGAAACTGCAGGACCATGATCGGCAACAGTTTTAAGAACAGTTTCTAAAAAATCAACAGCCCATCTTGGATATCTTTTTTTGAACCATAATATACTCATAACATCACCAACAGTAAATCCAGTATCTGGAGTAGCAACTGAGCTGATTGGGAAACCACAATAGTGAGCTTCTTCACCTCTATCATCAGAAATAGTACAGATAAACTCCTTGTTTTTCCTTTCTTTAGCAATAACATTTGAGACTGGTTCTATTATATTTTTTATAATACCAGCAGCTTGTAGTTCTCTATATAAACCAGCAATAACTTCTGGTAAATTGTTAAATGATTCAGGAACATGTATACCAATAGCTTTCATGGCTGTATTTTTAGCTTCGGCTGTTTCTCTGTCATCATTTGCAGATGCACCAGCATGACCAAACTGAACTCCACTATCATAATACTTTGCAATTGTACCAATGCACCATGCTATAATTGGTTTAGTAAGCTTGCCTTCTTTAATAGCTTCAATTACTTTGTACTCTTCAGAACCTCCAACTTCACCTAAAAGCAACATATATTTTACTTCAGGATTAGCTTCCATTCTTAGCAAATGGTCAATAAAAACTGAACCAACAAACCTATCTCCACCAATAGCAACACCCTCGGCAATACCGTCAGCGTTAATAGATATAATATTAGATAGTTCGTTAAATAGACCGCCTGAACGAGTTACAAGTCCACATGAACCTGCGCGATGAAGTTTAGATTGAATAATGTTTTCAATTGTACCACCAATATTTGCAATTTTAAATGCACCTGGTACGATAGCCCCTACTGTTGCAGGCCCAATAATTGTAACTTTTTTATTTCTTGCAAATTCATTCATACCGCGAGCAAGTCTTTCAGGAATACCTTCTGCTGTAATCATGATAGAACTAAAGCCGCCAAGATTTAGAGCTTCCATTGTTACATCATAAGCAGTTCTAAATGATGCAAAGTTTAAAAGTACATCAGCTTGAGGCTGAGCAGCTTTTGCTTGTGTGGTTGATTTAAAAAGTGGTATAATAATTTCATCTGATCCATAGAAAAATTTCTCAAACTTATTTCCACTTGTAGGTGAAACAATAGCAGCTACTGAAGGCTTGTCTCTTTGAATTGTATAATCATAATCCAACATTCTCTGAATTGCAGTTTTGTTGTTATTCCAAAAAATTGCTTGTGTATCTCTAGTAAATAATTGTGCCATATTTTCTCCCTACTTCTCTAATGCCATACGTACAATGTCTGTAACATGTGTCTCTGGTCCATAAACTTCAATGCAAAGTCCAAGTCTATCTGCGGCTACTTTAATATCTTTAAGCCCTTTTTCGTAGTTTGGTCCACCACGACGCACATATATTTTAATACCAACTTGAAGCATTTTTTCTGCATAATTATCAAAAGCTTGAATAATTCCTGTAAAGGTTTTTGCAACATCTGTAAAGTTAGCAATCGCTCCACCGATAATCATAATTTTATCACGGCTTTGAGGATCTTTTTCTCTTGTCATAAGATCAAGTAGTGTCTCAGCATAAAACTTAGTCTCACCAGTTGTTGGACCACCAGAATATTCACCATAGTTAGCTAAATCATCGATTCCTGCTAAGTCAGCTATAGTGTCAGCATAAACAACTGAAGCTCCACCACCAGCAACCATCGTCCATATTCTAGCTTCTGGTTTGAGCAAAGTAAGCTTTAAAGAAGCCCCTGTCTTAGAATCTGCTTCTTCAATAGCAATAACTTCAGGAGATTTTGCTTCCATAGCAAACGCGCAAGGAAATTCAACATCACCCCACTCTTCCACCATCATGAAACCAGCAGTATCATCAAGTTTGGCAACCATATCTAGAAGGTCTATCTTTTGACCTTGCATTACAAATGGATTGATTTCAAGGTATGAAAAATTCAACTCTCTATATGCTCGAAAAAAACCAGTTGCAAATTTAGTAAAGTTTTCTTTATCGGCATTTGGAATATCAGAAGGAATATTAGCTATGATTTTATTAGCTATTTCTTCTTCTGTGTCAGTAATTCTAAAGGCTACTTCAGTGACTTTCTGAGCCCAACCTTCTTCAACTTCCATACCACCCTCAGCAGACATGTAAAGCATATCAAAATCACCAACACATGTAGCAGATATATAATATTCTTCTTCTTGCTTATGTGGACTAAATTGCTCAACGATAAAATGAGTCAAATTATCGATTTTTGGCTCACCTATTGGAGTATCTCCGTCAAATGAAAAATGTACAGATTGTTTTTTTGAAGATATTTCATCAACCCAATACATAGCTTTATCTAAGGTGATATCACCAGGCTTAGTATCTTTAAAAAGAACTAAATTATTTTTACCTCTTTTACCAAATAACATATCTGGCTTAGCAACCAATTTTTCATCTTTCAACCAACTATTATCTTTTGCTAATTTCTTTAATTCTAATCCATTTTGAACTATTACTGTTTGATAAGAATAATTAAAATCCGGAAAATACTTATTCCAATGTTTTGCCAGAATTGACTTTGCGTCATATTCTCTAATCGCTTTTTGAGCCATTAGCCACTCCATGTATTATTATTTTGCGAAATTTTAACACATATAATTCAATTAATTTAACGAGTTAAGAAATTTGTTAAAAATACTGTTAATTAACGTTTATTTTTTAACATTTCCTA
>JBLIEY010000180.1:0-4245 GCA_047633475.1 Sulfurimonas sp. | reverse complement strand
ATGTTTTTTAGAACCTTTAAGAAGTAGAGTATATTTTTGGATTAATACTTGTTTAATTATTTCATCTTCAAAACTTTGTAAATCCAATAGTTTTTCTAAAGCTTTCACTCTAAATCTATCCATTCCCCAAAACTTCATACTGAGCTGATCTTCATCTCCACCGTATTTAATAATAAGTTTTTTATCTATAAGCCCAATCTCATTCTCTCTTGCAATTCTTAACCATAAATCATAATCTTCACATACTTCTAAACTCTCATCAAAAAGCCCTACTTCAGTAAATAAATCTTTATGAACAATAGATGCAGATGGAGCGATAATACAATGAGATAAACACTCTTTAAAAATATTACCACCAAATTTTCTATATTTTTTAGGTAGATTTACTTCCTTCTCATTACGTATCCAAGTCTCATCTGTATAACTCATATGTAGATTTGGTTTATTTAAATGCAAGTTTTTATGTTCTTGAAGTTTTTGTGGATGCCATTCATCATCAGAGTCTAAAAAAGCTATCCATTCATACTTAGCTTTTCTAATTCCTAAGTTTCTAGCACTAGAAACTCCTGCATTTTCTTGGTAAATATATCTAGCATCTGGAAATAAATTTATAATTTGCGAGGTTTTATCAGTTGAGCCATCATCAATTATAATGACTTCTTTAGCTTTGTAAGTTTGAGAATAAACAGCTGCAAGTGCTCGCTGAAGAACTTCATATCGGTTATACGTTGGGATAACTACTGATATATTCATCGATTATTTCAATAATATTTTTTTATAATTATTCAAAATATCAATATCTTTTTGAACATTATAGATTAATTTACTTGGAAAGTGGAGTTGTGAAAAATTCTGAGTTTTATCATCATCTTTCCACTGCGAAAAAATAACTTTATAGTATGATATATGTCTAATTAAAAGATCTATTTCCTGATTAACACTAGAGTTTTTTAATACTAAATTACGCTTAGATGAAATAATATTTTCCAACCTAACATGAATTGGCTGAAAAACTTGTAACATATATATCTGCCATTTTTTAGTATCACTGTTAGTAACACCATGAGCTATATCAGTAAAAACTTTACTTCCAGCATATTTTTTCTTATAATCAATCCAAAGTTTTTCAGATTCTAGTAATTTAATTTGTAGTGGTATATAAAATTCATCTATTTGCTGATTAATATATTTTAATTTTGACAATTGTACTTCATATTTAGTTTTCTCTTCTAATATGTGTTTGTCGTAATAATAGTCAAATGTATGATCTAATACGATTGTAAATATTATTGAGAATATAGAAGTCATTAATATTTTGTAACTACATTTATATCTTTTCACAAATAGCATTTTTTATTCATATCAGAATACAGTTTATTTATAATCATATATCCTTCTTTAGCAAATTACCACTCTTTTATTTCGTTATATAAACTATCTCTCTCAACAGGAGTAAACCCACTATTTTTTATAAGAGCTACAAAATCTTCTAAGTTTACACCGTTTGCACTGGCAGCTCCTGCAGCTGAGTTTATTGACTCTTTTTCTATAGTTCCATCTATATCATTTGCTCCAAATTCTTGAGCAACAAGAGATAGATTTACAGTTGTAGTAACCCAGTAAGCTTTTATATTTGGAACATTATCTAAAACAATGCGGCTGATTGCCATAGTCTTTAAAATCTCATTTGCACTCATAAATTCTGTAACTTTTAAGTAGTTATTCTCAGTCTGATAAACAAGAGGGATAAAAGCATTAAAACCACCAGTTATATCCTGAAGGTCACGAATTCTCATCATATGGTCAATTCTATCTGCCCTACTCTCAACATGACCAAATAGCATAGTTACGTTTGACATTTTTCCACGTTCATGCCATTTACGGTGAATCTCAAGCCATTGCTCTGCTGTCAATTTACCCTTACAAATAAAATCACGAACTTTTTCATCAAAAATTTCAGCACCACCACCAGGCATAGAGTCAACACCATACTCAACCATCAAGTCAAGTATCTCATCATATGTCTTGCCATAATGACGAGAAAGAAAATCAACTTCAGCAGCAGTAAGAGCTTTTACATGCATATGAGGGTAAGCATCTTTGATTTTTTTAAATATGTCAAGATACCATTCTAAGCCAGTATCAGGATTATGAGCAGATACAATATGTACTTCTTTTGCACCATGAGAATCAACTTCTTTTACGATTTTCATTATCTCTTCATGAGTCATCGTGTATGGATTTGGGTTTTTTCTATTTGCTGCATAAGCACAAAATTTACAAACATCTGCACATATATTTGTTGGGTTGATATGACGGTTTATATTAAAGTAAGTTTTTTTACCATGAAGTGCTTTTCTTTTAGCATCTGCTAATTCACCTAACTCAAAAAAATCCATATCATAAAGACTAACTGCCTCATCAAACGAAACTCTTTGGCCTGCTAAAATTTTATCTTTTAATGTCATTTGTATTATCCTATATTTACTTGTGTACCCGTAATTGCAGCAAATGGTTTTGACGCCATTGCACAAACAAGTTCAGGAACATTTTCTGAATTTTTATTATATATAATTGTATTTACTCTTATCCCAATATCTTCATATATTAGTTGTTGAGAGTCTGTAGATGCTAATATAATCGCCAAAGAGTCTATCCCTAATTTTAAGAATGGTATTGTTTCTGGTATTAACTTTTCATTAGATACAACTATATCGATTCCACCAAAGTTTTTTATTGTGCTAGTTATTGTATTTTGGATATCAGAGTTTATATCAAAAACGACTACAGATGCACCTCTTGATTTTAACATATCTACACATTTAGAAGATATATCACTAGTTATAAGTGCAACTTTACCGTTAAATTCAGGAGCATTTCCAGCTTTTTTCAGCTTTGCTTGTTCTAACTCCCAGTATTCTACTTCAAAAATCTTCTCAGCACTTAAAGCTTTATATCCGCCAAGCTTCTCTGCTTTTAAAATCGCTTCAAAAGTATGCTCATTTATATCTTTTATGATATTTGCTTCTTTAGCATTTTTACCAAAAGATAGTGTTCCCTTATTTTTTAATATTGCAAAATTTGGTGCTGGATTTAAAAGGATTTCATTAGTTTTATTATCTTCAAAATATTTAGTATATTCTTTCATATAAGTTGCTAAATCAGCTTTAAAATCTTCACCTATTATTGCTGGTACTCTTTTTGTTCTAATTACATGATCGGGAGTTAAAGGACCTTGTGTTGCAATTTGTTCTACGTTTTGTTTAGAGAAAAAAGAAGCTAATTTGGAATCATTAAAGATTGAAATTGTTGCATAGCCTTTTAGCTCTGATACTTTAGCTCTTATAGAAGCTAGTTCCAAAAGATCTACAGTTGGATTATCTTGTGTAATTTCCAAAACTGCACCATTAGATGCTAAATATTTTTCAGCTTTATCAACTAGTTCAATTGTTTTTTCATAAGATTTTTGGGCTGTCTCATTAAAAGTAAACAGACCATGATTCATAAGAACCATTCCCTCCAACTCATCCCACTTCACATCTCTTGTCATATCATAGATTAGTTTTGCAAGAACAAAACCAGGCATAATATAAGGAATAATCAGAACTTTACCACCATAAAGCTCTTTAATTTTTTCCTCGCCACCATCTGTATTTGTGATTGTAATAACTGCATCTGTGTGAGTATGGTCTACAAATTTATAAGGAATAATTGCATGAAGGATTGCTTCAACAGAAGGATTTGGAGCAGATGGATTTGTCATAGCAAGTCTTTGATACTTAACCATATCAGTGTCATTTAGCGCTTGAAGTTCTGCCATACGAAGAAGCATCTTCATCTTTACAGGAGCAAATCCCTCTGCTTCAATAGTCGCCAAATCCCATCCACTACCTTTTACATAAAGTATATCTTCTGTCTCACAAAAGAGGTTTGTTTGAGTTGATTTTACAGAGGTATTTCCGCCACCGTGCAAGACTAAAGAACTATCACGTCCTAGTAGTCTTGATGTGTAGACTCTTAAATCTAAATCTGTTTTGTACTCTTTGGCTTCTTTATCATTCCATAAACTTTTCATATATAATTATTTAACCTTGTTAAATATTTCCAAAGCGTCAAGCTTTTCCCAAGGGTAATCACTTTGACCAACTTGACCGCGAGCTGCAACATCAGCATAAAGAAAAGTTTCAGCACTTGGTTTATCTAGTGAAAATTTCTTTGTAATCCAGTTTGGAGTCAATGAAAAAT
>JBLIEY010000179.1:0-4249 GCA_047633475.1 Sulfurimonas sp. | reverse complement strand
ATAGCCTACAGTAGATATTTATATTCTCCAAAAGATACAAACAATATTAGAGACAGCTATATGGAAGATAAATTAGGGAAAATTGAAAATTTTTTGTCTGCAACAATTTGGAAAGATTTTGCTAATGGCTTTATAGATTTCAATCATATTCAAACAAAAAGAATAATAGCATTATTTATATCACTATTAATTTTAAGAAATAAAAGTAATTTAGAAAAAAATGAAAATATAAAAAACTTTATTGTTAAAGATATTTTAAAGCACAATCCACCTAATAACACAAAATGTGCTTTTATTATTAAAGAAAAAGAATATCCATTTGATATTAATGATGAAATAAATATTATTGAAAACGAAACAAAATATGACAAAAGTATATTCTTTATTGAAAATATAGATATTTATTCAAAAAAATATATGGAAATTTTACTACAGAAACAATGGTATATTATATATTCTGAAGATAAAAAATTTATTACATCCGATAAACCAGTTATTAGTACTTTAGGCCTTCAAACAGAGGGTACAGTTATAATATTTCCAATAAGTCCGACAAGAATGCTTATAATGGATGATATTGGCAAGGATAGTCAATACAATGTGTCAGATGAAGAAAGTTATTATTATTTTAATAGCATAATTTTTAGTAAGGCTTATCAATATGTCATTTCAAATAAAGATTTTAGTTCAATGATTCCAGCAGAAATTTAATCCGATATCTGAGATTATATACTTTTTAGTTTTTTAGAGATACCTTATTCTAAAGATGATAATATGTTATTTAATAACTATAATAATTTCAAGGGGAACAAATGTTAGATAATGGATATGTATATGTTTTGATGAATCCATCAATGAAAGATTTAGTAAAAATTGAAAAAACAACGAGAGAACCACAAGAGCGGGCGAAAGAACTATCATCGACGACAGGTGTTCCAACTCCATTTATTGTAGTTTATGATTGTTATTTCAAAAGTTGTTCGGAGGCGGAATGTTTTGTACATACATTATTAGAAAATAAAGGTTTTAGAGTATCTTCTAATAGAGAATTCTTTGAAATTCCAATAAAAGATGCTATTGACTCAGTTATGAAGGCAAAAGAACATTTCGGAGAGTTCCAAAAGATAGTTTTGGAAAATTCTGTAGATTTTAAAGAAGACTTTGATGATAATTTCAATCCAGATATTGATAATCAAGAAATAGTTGAAATTATATCAAAAGCAACTGCTTGTTATTATGGTTTTGGCGATGAAATACAAGATTATAATGAGGCTCTAAAATATTATTTAAAAGCGATAAAACTTGGTTCTATAGAATCTTATTATCATGTTGCTAACATGTATGAAAATGCTGAAGGGGTAAAAGAAGACGCAGAAAAAGCATTAAATTATTTAAAAGAAGGTAGCAATAAAGGATGTATTGATTGTTACTATGGAATGGCAATATTATTTGAAAAAATGGAAAATATAGATAATGCAAGAAAAAGCTGGAAAAAATATTTTGATAATGTTGAAATACTTAATGAACACATAGCGATTATTTATTTAAAATTTGCATTACTTCACGAAGAGTGTATTAATTATTTAGATAAAATGAAATCGGTCAAGCAAGAAATAATTGATATTTTTAAAGAAGATGGTCCACTTTCAAAAATATATAAAGATGGAAATTATTATTCTGTTGGTTCTGACTTTATTGACATATTGGAAAATGAAATATAGTAATTTTAAAAAAAAATGAAATTGTTTTTATTATACTTGATTATTAAATGATTCTCTCTAAATCCCTATACACCCGTGGCATCCAATGCCCAAAAGCACTTTGGTTAAAAAAGCACAAATCCTCTGTGCTTACACCTCCAGATGCATCTGCTGATGCTATTTTTGAAACTGGTAATATTGTAGGAGCTTTGGCTTGTGAAGTATTTCCCGCAGGAAAAAAAGTAGAGTTTTCAAGGAACAATGATGAGATGCTATCAACTACTAAGCAGTTCATAGAAAACGGAGTGCCAAACATCTACGAGGCTACATTTTCATATGATGGCATCTTGGTGATGGTTGACATACTTATCGTAGATGCAGACGGTGTTAGCATCTACGAGGTCAAAAGCTCCACATCTGTAAAGGACATATATATTCACGATGTGTCTATTCAGTACTATGTTTTAAGCTCTTTGGGCTTGAATGTCAAAAGTGCAAATGTACTCCACATAAACAGCTCTTACATCAGAGGAGATGAGTTAGACATAAGCGAGCTTTTTTTTGTGGTAAATGTCAGCCAAGACGTACTTGAACTTCAAGCAAATATTCCCCATGTTTTAGAAGAGTTTGAGAACTACCTGAGCGACAAAACCAATGAACCCAACATCGTCGACATAGGCAAGCAGTGTAAAAACCCTTATGAGTGTGATGCACTTCACTACTGTTGGAGAGTTCAAAGGGGAATCCCTGAGTACTCGGTATTTAACATTTTCAACCTTGGAAGTAAAAAGCAAGTAGAGCTTTACGAACAAGGCATAGTAGACATAAAAGACATACCCGACTCCTTTGACATGACAGCCAAACAAGCCCAAGCGGTCAGCAACTATAAATCAGGTCTCACACACATAGACAAAGTTGCCATAGAAGAGTTTTTAAGCACCCTCACCTATCCAGTGTACCATTTAGACTTTGAGACCTTTCAGCAAGCCGTACCAGAGTTTAAAGGCATAAGTCCGTTTATGCAGATACCGTTTCAGTACTCTTTGCATATAGAGCATGAAGACGGCAAACTTGAACATCGTGAGTTTTTAGCATCTGATGGTATCGACCCTAGAGAGCATCTAGCACGTAAACTCTGCCAAGACATACCGCGTGATGTAACAGTCCTAGCGTACAACATGGGTTTTGAAAAAGGCGTCATAAGAAAGCTGGCATCTACCTACCCTGACTTGAGTGAGCATCTACTTTGCATCTATGACAACATAAAAGACCTCATGACACCGTTCCAGAAAAAGCACTATGTAACTCCAAGCATGAATGGAAGCTACTCCATAAAGTACGTACTACCTGCCCTAGTCCCACAGATGCAAGATGCATACAAAGAGCTAGATGGAGTACAAAACGGAAGCCAAGCCATGAGCGCATTTGCCAACATGTCAAAGCTAGATGCAGAGGATAAAGTGAAGATGCGCAAGGCTCTTTTGGAGTATTGTGAGTTGGATACTTTGGCGATGGTGAAAATATTAAATAAATTGAAGGAAGTTATAAATGAGTGAAGAGAATAAATATACATTAGATATTGAGTGCCCGCACTGTTTTGAAGAAAATAAAGTAAATTTATCAAAAGAGATTAAGTGCAAACACTGCAAAGAGCCTTTAATTGGTGAAAAATATAAGAAAACAATTATCACTACTTTTACAGCGATACTACTAGGAAGTGGTATGGGAATAACTGCAGATGCATATTTAAATATAAATAGAGCTTCTGTCAAAACAGAATATAAAATGATGAAGACTTGTATAGCATATAAAGGAAATTCTAGAAGAGTTAGAGATAATTGTGCTTGTACAGTTGAATCAATGCTAGGTGTTATAGACGCACAAAAAGCAAGACTTTATGGTGAGAATAAACTTTACAGTTTATTAAATGAAAAATACGAAGAGTGTACAGACTAATCGTACCAATGTTCTGGGCGTTCATCGTCCAATAGTTCTTGAACGAAATAATCTTCTTTCAAGAACTTATAAAATTCTTCTAATTCAACTAAAGTATTTTCTCTTATATTTTTTACGACATCTTTTCTTTGTTTCATTTTTTTCAATTTATCATAAACTTTTTTATAATCATTACTCGTAGTTGAATCGCTATTTTTTTCATAATATTTTGCAAAACCAGAAAGATTATTTGATTTTAATTTATTGCTAATTCTTATCTCTTTTTCAAATATTATCCATAGTTCTAAATATCTCTCAAGATTTGTTTTAACTGTCCCCATAAGTGTCCCCAACAATTTTTCTATAATCTTTTTATCGATTTATTAAAGCAATTTAATAAATCAGATTTTAACATAAAAGGATTATACCATGTATGAAGAAATTAATTGTAGCAACCATCCAGACTGGGTGGATGACAGAGGCTTGGGTGACGAAGATTGGGTTGATGAGAGATGGGGTTAAATCCATGGAAACTATAGTTGAAGTAAACATATTAGAGATGGAACTTACTAAAAAATATGTTTATTAAAGTAGATGCTAAGCATGTAGTTTAC
>JBLIEY010000178.1:0-4259 GCA_047633475.1 Sulfurimonas sp. | reverse complement strand
AACGAGTAGATGCGTTAACATAAACTGCAGCAGCATCTATAGCATTTAAAAATTCTTCAGCAGTTGAAATGTCTTCAGTTATTATAGCTTCTGAATGACCTGAACCAAATCTAACTATATGCTCTATTGCATCTTTTACTCCATCTACAACTTTTATATTTAAGATGTTTGCTAAATACTCAGTATCATAATCTTCATCGTTTGCAAGTTTAACGTCTATAATTGCTTGTGTTTTCAAACAACCTTTCAACTCTGTATGAGCCTTATCAAATTCCTTCTTTAACTTAGGCAGAGCATCTTCTGCTATAGCACTGTCAACTAAAAGAGTTTCCATTGCATTACAAACACCAGGTCTTTGAACTTTTGCATTAATAGCTATAGCAATTGCATTGTCTAGTTTTGCATCTTTATCTATATACGTATGACACTGCCCTTTGTCATGTTTAACTACACTAACCGTTGCATTGTCGCTTACATACTTGATAAGCCCTGCTCCACCACGAGGAATAATAAGGTCAACATATTTATCCATTTTGATAAGCTTTGCAACGCCCTCTCTTGAAGAATCTTCTAAAAGTGAGATTAAAGATGTTGGGAGTTTGTTTTTTGCCAAAACACTTTGAAGAACTTTTGCAATTGCTCTGTTGGAGTTTTCTGCCTCTTTACCACCTTTTAGTACACATACATTTGAGCTTTTAAAACAGAGTGCTGCGGTATCACTTGTAACATTTGGACGAGACTCGTAAATGATTCCAATTACTCCGATTGGAATACTCACTTTTTCTATCTTAAGTCCATCTTCTGTAACCCAGCCATCTAAAACACGACCAACAGGCTCTTTAAGTGCAGAGATTTCTTCAATTGCCACAGCCATTGCATCTACACGATTTTCATCTAAAAGCAATCTATCTTTTAGTGCTGATGACAAGTCGTTTTTATGTGCATCTGACATATCTAGTGCATTTGCTTCTAGTAATTCTACTGTCTTATGTCTAAGAGCTTTTGCCATTTCTTTTAAAATTCTATTTTTTTCTGCTCCACTGATTGTTGACAAAATCCTACTATCATTTTTTGCTTCTTTTAAAAAATTTTCCATATTATTTTTCCTTAGTGGCTTTGGATTCAAAAAGTGTACCCATTGTTTGTTTTCCTTCTAAAAGAAATGATTCAGCTGAGCTAAGATCAAATCCATTAGTTAAAAACATTTTCCTTTTATGTTTGATCATAAAATCTGCAGCTTTTAATTTTGTAACTATTCCACCTGTCGCAAATGGATTATTTGGTGTACTGGTATCTTGTAGTTCTTCTTCTGATAATTCAGTAATCAACTTATAAAGTTTAGCGTCTTTATTCTCTTGAGGATTACTGTCATAATAGCCATTAATATCACTTAAAATAACTAATAACTTAGCATTAATTGCATGTGCAACATTAGCTGATAGTTGATCATTATCACCAAAAAGTTGTTCAGGAGTAGATGTTATATCATTTTCATTGACAATAGGTAAAATATTATTTTCTAACTGAGTATTTATAATCTCTTGAAACATTTTAGTTCTCTTTCTAGAATCAAAATCATCCTCAGTTAATAATATCTGAGAAGTATCAATATTATAAATATCAAATTTTTTTTTATAACTAGTCATCAAAATAGGTTGACCTGCTGACGCAATAGCTTTTTTACTTATTTGTTTACTTTTATCTAGCCTTAATGCAGAATATCCAGCAGCAACAGCACCAGAAGTAACTAAGACAACATCATACTTAGCTCTTAACTTTGCTATTAAAGTTACAAGGTTTATCATTCTCTCTTTTGCAATATTATTATTGTCTGTTAATACAGCACTACCTACTTTTACAACTAACCTTTCCATTCTATCCCCTTGTCCAGCTCATTTATTTAAGTTATACTTGCTGATAGATGTTATAATAACATAAAAACATTAAGGAATGATAATGAAAACTATAACTTTTATTGGAAATGGGAATATGGCACTAAGCATTGCCAGAGGTTTAAAAGATAATTACAAAATCGAAGTAGTGGGAAGAAGCCATGATAAACTAGACAAATTTGAAGCAGATCTTGGAGTTAAAATAAACAAGTTTTTATTGGATGATTTTGATGTTACTGAAAAAACAATTCTATTATGTGTGAAACCTGCCAACGTTGAAGAAATATCTACTAAAATTAAAGGTAAAGCTAGAGTAATATATTCAGTTTTAGCAGGAACTAGTGTCGCTAAACTAAAGTTAAATCTTAATTCTCAAGCAGTAGTAAGAGCTATGCCAAACCTTGCAGCGAGCGTAAATAAATCAATGACAACTCTCACAGGGGATATAGAGTTTAAAGAAGAAGCACAAGAACTTTTAGGCGCTATTGGAACTACAAGATGGTTATCTAGTGAAAAAGAGATTAACATCGCTACAGCACTTGCTGGAAGTGGTCCTGCGTATTTAGCTTTGATTTCTGAAGCATTGGCTGATGGTGCAGTAAAACAAGGTTTAAAAAGAGATGATGCTATGGCAATTATGAGAGGTCTATTTAGCGGTTTTGGTGTACTTATACAAGATATACATCCCGCACTTTTAAAAGATGGTGTAATGAGCCCAGGTGGTACAACAGCCGCAGGATACGGAGCACTTGAAGATGGAAATGTTAGAAGTGCCTGCATAGATGCAATTGCAAAAGCTTACAAAAAAGCAACAGAGTTATAACTTCTAAGTTTATCTCTTATGAGGTAAACTTAATTATAAAAATTTCAATATCTCTTTTTCTATATCTTCTTTCTCAATTATAGAATCATGAACTATTTTTTTCTTAAAAAGCTCATTTATCATAGATGGGATCTCTACATTAGCAGTTTTTGAAATAGATTCTAATGCTACTATATCTTTAGTATCTTTCTCCCCAGTTAAAGCATTAGCAATTACTGGAGAGAACTTTGTCCATTCAGCAGTTGAATATATAACAGTTGGTATATTTTTCGTTGCACATGACTCATAAGCTTTTAAACATGTAGCAGTATGAGGATCCATCAAATAACCATTATTAAAACTATTTTTAATATATTCTTTACCTTCATCATCACTACAAAAGTCAGCAACAAAAATTTCTTGAAGTTTACTAAGTTCATCAGAAGTTAATTTATACATTTTATTAGTATCAAGGTCATTCATTAATTCTCTAGTGCGTTGTGCTCCATATAAGTCATAAAGAACACGCTCAACATTTGATGATTTTAAGATATCCATAGCAGGAGAAGTTGTTAAGATCAACTCTTCATCACGCATGTCATAAATTCCAGTTTGAACTAAACGAGTTAATATATTATTTTCATTAGACGCAATAATTAACTTCTCAACTGGAAGTCCCATAAGCATAGCATAGTAGCCACCAAGTACATTTCCAAAGTTTCCACTTGGAACATCTAAGTATATTTTATCACCCATCTTAGATGCACCTTGTCTAACCAACTCAAGATAATTATGAATATGATAAATTATTTGAAAAATGATACGCCCAAAATTCACAGAGTTTGCAGCAGATAATGAAATATTTTTTTCATTCAATGCAGACTTAAAACTAGCGGAAGATAGAAGATTTTTAAGTGCTGTTTGAGCGTCGTCAAAGTTACCTTTTATTCCAATAACTTTTAAGTTAGACGCAGCTTCTGTGACCATTTGAAGTCGTTGTACATCAGACGTCCCATTTGCAGGATACATACAAACAACTTTTATATTTTTTTGATTTTTGAATGTCTCTAGAGCTGCTGGACCTGTATCACCACTTGTTGCTGCTAAAATAAGATAATTTTCTTCTCTTTTTTGAGCAACTGATGAAAGTATTTTTCCAAAAGGTTGAAGAGCCATATCTTTAAACGCACGTGTTGGACCATGGTAAAGTTCACTAACATAAAGGTTTTCTTTTATTTTTACAACTGGAACAGGAGTTTTAGAATCATCAAACTTATCGTAAAGCTTAAGAGCCTCATCAATAACACTTTGCTCAATATCAATTTCAAAACGACTAAGTAAGTCAGATGCTAATTCTTTGTATGAAGAGTTTAAATGTTTGTTTAAAAAAGTTTCACCTAATTCAGGCAATGTTTCAGGTACGTAAAGACCACCGAAAGAAGCAATTGGGCTTAGAATAGCTTCGGAAAAGCTAACACTGGTAGGTTTATTTTCATCGCATCCACGAGTTTGAATAAAGTTCATATTTTTCTCTACTTAATTAATTTTTTGAAATTATATCCTAA
>JBLIEY010000177.1:0-4393 GCA_047633475.1 Sulfurimonas sp. | reverse complement strand
AAAGGACATGTAAAGCTAAATACTTTAACTACTGTTCCTTTTTCTACTCCTACTAGTGGTGCATCTAGTGTTTTATAGTTAACACCCTCTTTGAAGTCTGCTCCAAATAGTGTTGCTGCACTTATTAGTAGTGCTACTATTAGTTTCTTGTTTATCATTTTCTTCTTTCCTTGTTCTTCTTTATACGAAGAGGTGCTTATGAGCACCTCCTTTTTTTAGACTAATAGTTAAATAGTTTATCTTTATCAATAACTAATGATCTATATGTTACATCATCTTTAGATAAAGAAACAACATCCATCTCAACTTTTACTTCATTTGTTTTTGGATCAATATCCATTACTACCGCTTTAGTTTTCATTGGTGATATTAAATGAACATTTGCACTAGTTACAGCATATGTTTTAGTTTCTGGATGCCATAGAACATTACTTGTAACAACACTAAACCAATCAAAACCTCTTTGTTTACCAAATTCCCAAGTTTGCTGAACTGTCATATTTTTCTCATCAATTCTATATTCAACCGCACGAGAGTACTTATCTCCTTTAAACGCTGGTTGTTCCATTCCACGTCCATCACCATTATCAAATACACTTAATGTTTTCGTAGTACCCATGTTGTCATCATAGCGATTACTTAACCATGCCGTATGTTGTGTCCAAGAGTAATCAAAACCAGATTTACTTTGATCTGTATAACCTGGACAAGCGACATCATCTATACAAATAACTTTGTTACCTTTAGCATCAATTGGTTTAAGCACTTTTGCTTTTAAATCCTTACTCCAACCTTTAGGACTTGCTAAAATCCATTTAACTTTTTTGTCACGACCAACTTTTACAATACCTTGATGACGGAAAGACAATATAAGTGAATCATCTTGTTTGTCATATTGAATACTATTTATATGTGCCCAGTTATGACCAACACCCGTAGAAGGATAATCACCAAAAGGAACTTTATCATTAACTTCAATGTGTTTTGCATTCATATCAATATTAAGACATACCGCACGAGCATCCAAAGCCATAAGCAAGTCTTTTCTTAATTGATTTTTACCTAGAATTTCTGCCATATCCCATTCTTCTACTACCTTACCACTTCCATCCATCTCAATAATATGATCACGTATAGTATGTGTATAGTGACCATTTGGAAGTGCATATTTAGCTTTACCAACACGAAGAAGCATATGTCCATTAGGCATCATTTGGATTTCATGACTAGCATCTATATAACCAAATGGTAATTTTCTTTCAAATACTTTTTTACCCATCATGTCATAACGGAAATATTTTTGAGCCTGAGTCCAAATTAAATCTCCATCATCTAATTGATGGAAGCCCATAGCCATTCCACCTTTTTCAACATTGCGTTCGCTTCTATCATAAAAGTGTTTGTAATCCATATACCAACGAATATCACCATTAGTATCTACTACAAAGTTCTCTGTATAATCATTCCATGCTGCAGCACCTGAACCATCCATCCAGTTAAGAGGTTGATGATTTGAAGTTATTGTGTTATTAAGAAGGTAAAGACGGTTTTCAAAACCTTTAGCAACTTTTTTTACTTTTCTAGTAAGCATGTTACCATTACGTCCATCTTTAACTACACCTACGATAGGAGCTGTTTGAACATTATATTTGTCTTTAAATTTCTTACCTTTATATGTATAAGAAACTTCTACTTGATTAGTATAGTCAGCATATAATCCAAATACAGGAACTCCATCATGATTCAACAATGAACCACGAGATACATCATACTCAATATCAATACCCTTATTTGGTTTACCAATAACACGAACATGAATATCTTCTATATCTTTACCAGCACGAGTAATAACTGCAGTCAAAGGTGAAGTTTCATATAAGTTTACATATACCGTCCCTAGATGTGTCCCTTTTTGAGAGTGTACTTTTAGATGATTACGTGCTCCTAGTGCAAAACTGTCTGTAGGAGTTACTACTGCGATTCCTGCGAAGACAACTGCAGATAAAAGTAGAGATGAAGCAATTTGAGATATTTTCATATTTTTTCCTTTTTTGTAAATTGTATTTTTTTTGTCATTTAAAATGACACCTTGTGCTACCCATACGTAATAAAGAGTATGTATGCTTTTTTCTTATCCTGTAATTTAGTTTTCATTTTTAGGATAGAGAAAGTATAAAGAACTTCAATCACAAAAATCTCCCAAGAAACTTAAAAAAAACTTAATATAAAATTTTGTAAAATATAATGTTGAATAGAATAGATATAGATAGGTAAAGTTTTTTGACTATAGAAGATAAAAAATAAGGTAAAAACTAATAAAAAAAAGTCAGTAAAGGAAGAAAAAAGACTACTTGATTATGCTTGACAATTGATGCTTATAAATCAGTTGAAGAAATGGAAAACAATGTTGAAAAGACCATTATTGAATATGAAACTAACCAGGAAATTAGATATAGTCTTGCACCTCTACATGCAAGACTCAGATAAGACTGTTGATCTAAAAGACTTTACTTAGGGTTTCGTAAAGCCTTCTTATAAAAAAGGATAAGAACGAAAAGGTCTTGTACATTCTTTACATACAAGGCACAATTTATTGTTATTGGTCGGGCTCTGTAATTATAGTGCACAATTAAAATAAAAGTTTTGACTTACATCAAAGAATTAGTTTTAATTATAATAATAAGTTATTTAAATTAAATTTTTTCTATAAAAATACAATGAAACAACTATCAATAAAATACTAGCGACTAAAAAACTAGACGCCACATTAAAAGTAGTTATCAATGGATAAAGTGCAATTGGTGACATAAAAAAACCAAAATGCATACTTGCGGTCAAGATGCTAGTCCCAGAGAGTCTATCTTTCTCAGAAATTTTATCTAGTAAACATTTAACAAAAATAATATGCAACAAGCCAGAAGCTAATCCAGAAAATATTGAAGCTACCAATATGGGTACTATACTTGTAGATACTGCAATGCTCATATAAGAAGCTGCTTTTAATAGTAAAATAGTAATTAAGATTCTATTAAGAGTTACTCTTTTACTAATATAACCATACATAAATGAACTCAAAACTGCAGAAGCGAGTAAAGAGCTTAAAATTATTCCTATATAACTCTCCAGTCCTTTTTCTAATAATAAAAAAGGGATTTGAGTAGGAAAAATATAAAAAATTAATTTTAATAAAAAGGCAAAGAAAAATATAGAAGAATATCGTTTAAATATATCAAACTGTATAGGGTTCCTAGTTCTTTTAACTGGTTGTGGGAATTTTAAAAACAGTATACTTGTGCAAACAACTAAAAAAATAACAAGAAAAATATAAAAACTGTATTGCCAAGAATATTGTCCTGCCATAAAACCAAACATTGTAAACATAGCCCCCGTTAGAAAAGCAAAAGAGCTTTGATGACCTAAGAAAACATTTCTATCATGACTTTCAAAATAGTCTGCAACTAAAGAAAGATAAATACTTGAGATTGTTGCAATTCCGAATCCAAAAAAGAACCTTGCAAGTACAATTAGATATAGATTATCCATAAGCCCTGTTGCAGCTCCCAGTATTGCCATATAAATTAAAGCATATATAAAAGTATTTTTTTTACCAAAACGACTAACAATAAAATATACAAAAGGAGCAAATAAAGTAATAGCAAGATAAGGTATGGAAATAATAAGTTGGCTTAGTAACTTAGCATAAGCAACATCTTGAAAGTGTATGGCAATATAAGGAATGGTAGCTGTTAATACTGAGGAAGACACAACAGATAGTGGTGAAACTAACAGTAGTGCAAGATTATTCAACTTAGTATTATTTAATTTGTTCATTAACTATATTATTCTCCAAAACTGAGAGAGAGTAAATTAAACTTTGTAAACATACTTCACTCAACGTATCATACACATAATAGTGTAATTAATTCTTGAAATAGCAGTAAATTCAATAATTATCTCCCATAATAGAGGATATGCTTTTATGTTCTATGTCTATCTTTTTAATTTCCTTCTTAAAGTCACCTAATTCACTATATAGCTTCATCTTGATAACCGTAAAACCTCTTCCATATTTTCCAATTCGTACAGATTAAATTGCATATTAAGAGCTAGTCAAATACGATGGATAGTAGTTTAAGATTGCTTAGATAAGGGGATGAAACACCCCATAAAGAGAGATGTTAAATAAGTTATTTCCTGCTTTAAACCCTAAACTTTCCAAGTTCACTATCTAACTTCATAGACATAGAAGAAAGATGTTCAGCAGCACTAGCAACTTCTTCAACACTTCTAGAATTAGAACTCACAATTTCATTAATTTCTTCAATCTTTTGGATTATATGATTGATTGATTGATTAACTTTCTCAAAGTCTTTGGCACTCTTATGATTATTAA
>JBLIEY010000176.1:0-4491 GCA_047633475.1 Sulfurimonas sp. | reverse complement strand
CTATAAACTTCATCTTTGAACTCACTTTTAGCCTTAATATTTGCAACTATTACTATATTTTTCATATTTTACCTTTTAATCTTTATGAAAGAATATTAAGAAGTTCTTTAGCCACAGCTTCAGATGAACCTGGGTTTTGTCCTGTAATTAGTTTACCATCAGTAATAATATGAGAGTTCCAATCATCTCCTTGTGAATATAAAGCACCTTTTTCTTTTAAAGCATCTTCAAGTAAGAAGGGAACAACATTAGTCAGTTGAACCGCTTCTTCTTCAGTGTTTGTGAAAGCAGTAACTTTTTTACCTTTTACTAAATAGTCACCATTTTCAAGTTTAACATTTAACAAAACAGCTGGTGCATGGCAAACAGAAGCAACAGGCTTATCTGCTTTTACAAAAGCTTCAATTAATGAGATAGAATCTGTATCATTTGTTAAGTCCCATAATGGTCCATGACCACCTGGATACATAACTGCATCAAAGTCACTCGCTTTAACGCTTGAAAGTTTAACAGTATTTGCTAATATTTCATTGGCTTTTTCATCTGCTTTAAATCTCTGGGTAGATGCTGTTTGAAAGTCAGGTAAATCACTTGTAGGATCTAATGGTGGCTGTCCACCTTTTGGTGACGCTAGTGTTACATTTACACCTGCATCAAGTAATGTATAGTATGGTGAAGCAAATTCTTCTAACCAAAATCCTGTCTTCTTACCTGTGTTCCCAAGCTTATCGTGTGATGTAAGTACTATTAAAATGTTCATTGTATTTCCTTTATTTTTTAGTTTTAGTCTTTAAACTCAAAACCTTGATTCTTATAATTTTCAGATATTTTTCTAAATGGGTTGTGGTACATGAAATTGTTCATCTGTTTATCCTTTTCACATTTATTTTAAAATTATATACACTATGAACTTAATTGTTTCTTACGATACTTTATGTAAGTAATAGAATTAAGTTTACATTATCCTACAATATCATCAGAAGGAAGAAGAAAGTTACACAACTGTAGGTTTTGGAGTATGTTCAAAAATTCAACTCTATTTGGAACAATCTTCCTGTTACTAAAAATTATTCCAAATAAATGCCGAAATTAGCACCGCCGTTGATAGCTTAAAGCACTAAGTTTCTCACCTTCAAAGTATTTATTACATCTTCAAATGTAATAGTAATAACTTATAAAATATCTATCTTTTAACAAACTCCTCATGGATAAGTCATTCACTAAGAAATCCTTAATAAAAAGGATTCCGATAGATCTTTTAATCTATCGGAATGACAGGTGGCAAGCCTGCAGTAATGTGCAAAAAGTGGCGATGTTTTTCAAACTGATCGATTATATCAGTAGCTATCACCTCTTCATCATAACCATAAATATCATAGGCTTTATTTCCATCTTGCAGATAGACTTCAGCCCTTGCATATTCTTTTGGTTCACGTTTAGGATTAACTGAGTCTGGGAATGCGTATTCTGGTGTATCATAGTTCTTTGTATGAACTTCATATATAAAATCCATATCCCCAGAGTGTTCAACATTAAAAACAGATATTCCTTTTTCTGAATCGTTAGTTATACTAACATCCCAAGAGTGTGTGTCAAGCTCCTCGTTTACAATCTGCATTGCATCTATCACATCAACATTTATAAAACGTTTTGTCTCTTCAATACTAGGATACTGTACTATACGACTTAAACGTGCTTGCCATGTACCACTTATCTTCCCATGTCTACCAGCATTCATATGGTGTTGAAGACTCTCATAACGAGTACTCTCAAGGTGCAGAGCACGGGAGAGACCCCACACAGCTATAAGCATAATAGCTGCAAAAGGTAAGGCTATGATAATCGAAGCAGATTGAATTGTACCAAGGCCACCTGCAACAAGTAGTGCTACAGCAACTACACCTTCTAAAACTGCCCAAAAAATACGTTGCCAAACGGGTGATTTACCTTTGCCTTTTGATGCAATTGTATCTACAACCAAAGAACCTGAGTCAGATGAAGTTACAAAAAACGTAACGATTAAAATAACTGCGACTATAGAGACAACACTTGAAAAAGGAAAGAATTCTAAAAATTTAAAAAGTGCTACAGCTACATTATCAGATACCGCACTGCTTAAATCACTATACCCTTGATTCATAATAGCATCAAGAGCAGTGTTTCCAAACACCGTCATCCATATAAAAGTAAATCCAACAGGCACAAACAGCACACCAAAAACAAACTCCCTGATCGTTCTACCTCTTGAAACACGTGCTATAAACATCCCCACAAAAGGTGCCCATGCAATCCACCATGACCAGTAAAAGAGTGTCCAAGAACTCATCCAAGAAGTATTTCCATCATAAATATGTTGATTAAAAGTCATATTGACAATTCCAGATAGATAACCACCAATATTTTCAACTAATGCTCCAAGTAGAAAAAATGTGGGACCTACTAAGAGTACAAAAAGTAGTAGTGCTACTGCTAAGTATAAGTTAAACTCTGACAATCTTTTAATACCAGCATCAAGTCCTGCTACAACTGAAACTGTAGCCATTGCTGTAATAATTGCTATTAAACCCACTTGTGTTAAAGTGTTTATCTCAACACCAAACAAATAGTTAAGTCCAGAGTTAATCTGTAAAACACCTAAACCTAGAGATGTTGCAACACCAAATAGTGTTCCTAAAACAGCTACTGTATCAACAGCATGTCCAATTTTTCCATAGATCCTTTTTCCAATCAAAGGGTAAAGTGCTGAACGAATTGAGAGTGGAAGACCGTGACGAAAAGAGAAATATGCTAAAACCAAACCAACCAAAGCATATATTGCCCAGGCATGTAGTCCCCAGTGAAAAAATGTAATTTTCATAGCATTTCTTGCCGCTTCTATTGTCTCTTTACTCCCAACAGGTGGTGCAGAGTAGTGCATTACAGGTTCTGCTACACTATAAAACATCAATCCTATACCCATACCGGCACTAAAGAGCATTGCAAACCATGAACTATAGCTATAGCTTGGCTTGGATTGATCTGGTCCTAACTTAAAACGTCCATATGGAGATACTGCTAAAAAAATAACAAAAAAAGTAAATACACCTACACTTAGCATATAAAACCAACCAAATTTTTCAGATATAAAACCTTTTATACTACTGAACACAGATCCTGCTAAATCTGGTGTAGTAATAGCAAATATAACCATAATAAAAATCACAGCAACAGATGGATAAAACACCGGTTTTAGAATCGTAACTCCCTCTTGTTTAGTTTCCATTATATTCCTTTTTATTTTGAGAAATCTCCCCTACACTAGCATGTTCATCCTTAAAAAGCGATAGATTTATAATGAGTTCAGCGAATCTTTACTACACTGGTATACTGATCTTGCATTGACTAATGGGAACTACTTTGTAGGGAAGTTTGATGGCAGTACCAATGACTTTAGAGAAAATACAAGTAATCATTTGGAGCATCGTCTAAACATTAACTTTGGCTATTATTTTTAATCTGATCCTTTTTAAATCAGTTCGTTAGTAGAATTTCTAAAAAAAGAATATTATTCAAAACCTTATGGGTCAACTAATGTAGTGTTTGGTGTTGTTATGGATATCTTTAAAATCCAATTACTATAAAACCTAATCATTGAGGCTATGGCGCGCTTCCCTGTATCCATGGCATCACTATGTCAGATTGGTTACTATAAAATTTTCTATATTAGTAGAAACTATACAAAATAAATAAGCAAGAGTTGTTGAAATATTCCTTATAGTTTAGACACTCACTTATAAGTTGACTCAGTCTAAATCCCGTAATTTCTTACATGCTCTTTATAGTCTTTGGTTTCTATTTTAAATTATATATTTAACTTTCATAATGTGCTAGAACTTTTTAATTTGACAATTAAATAAATGTTTTTTACTATATTATTGCAACTTTACAAGATTTTTACATAAAAGTATTATTGTCATAGTATATTAGAAAAGTCAAAAGAGTGAACAAAATGGAATATTCTCGTGATTATTTTCATGTCTTTTATATAAATCATCAAACCATGCGCTAGCTTTATTTATCCTTTATATTTAAATACGGTTTCATTGCAGCACTTGTATATTTTATAACATTTTGAACTGATACGGCATCTAGTTCTTGCCCTATAGTATGTAAAAATGAACTATAAAATTGCCAAGATAGAGATATAGAGTCTACAAGAAAGTCCATATCTTCCTCATCATTAATTATAAGCTCTTCATTTATTATAAGATTGTTCATAACTTGTCTTATTCGTCTACGATGTGCGATATTGTCTTTTATGTAGAGATCTTCAAGCTCACAATCACGAGTAAAAAGTGAAAGCATCTCTTTAAAGAAAAATCTATACTTCCACTGTACTTCTATAAGTATCTTTTCATGTTCACGTAAAATAGCGATATTTTTTGGAAGTTCTTCTATTGAGAGTTTAGTCTCTTGTCGCATTTTTATATATAGTAGTCGTACAATCTCTTC
>JBLIEY010000175.1:0-4510 GCA_047633475.1 Sulfurimonas sp. | reverse complement strand
GCGGCAAAGGTTATAACTACAATTGATCAGATGATGCAAACACTCCTTGGAATAAAACAATAACTCAGATGCCAAAGTTCAGTATAACTGTTTTAGTATCTGTATTTTTTTTCTCTTTTTTAGGCTCATTCTTCTACGCTATAGATGCTTATACTTTAGACAGTGCTTCAATTCTTTTACCTCCTTCGTTTGAACATTTGCTTGGAACAGATAGATTAGGCAGAGATATTTTAGCCAGACTTATAGAAGGTGGAAAAATTTCTCTCATTATAGGAGTAGGCAGTGCTTTTATAGCATCTGTTATAGGCCTCGTCTTAGGTTCTATGGCAGGTTACTTTAGAGGAAATGTTGATAAGACTTTTGTTGTTATGGTTGACCTATTTTTAACATTCCCAACTTTCTTTTTACTCTTAGCACTTGTCAGTTATGTAAATGCATCTGCGTGGGTTTTAATAGTAATAATATCTATAACCGGATGGATGACAACAGCAAGATTGATTCGTTCAGAGAGTTTCAAAGTTACTTCACAGCCTTTTATTAAGATTTTAAATATTGCAGATGTAAGTAAGATAAAAATACTTTTTAAATACTATGCACCTATATTAGCTCCTATATATTTTGTAAGTTTTACCTTTGGTGTTGGTGGTGCAATACTTGCAGAATCAGGTCTCAGTTTTTTAGGACTTGGAATTGTTGCTCCACAAATGAGTTGGGGAACAATACTAAGCGGAGGAAAAGAAGTTATAGAAATTGCTTGGTGGGTTAGTTTTTTTCCTGGTCTAATGATCTTCTTAATCACTTTTTCATTAATAAATATTTCAAATTATCTGCAACAATTAACAAATAAAAAACAGATTCAAAACTAAAGGTTACTAGATGCAAGATAGAAACATAGGATATTTTTTTATAGTCTTGGCAAGTGTTGTTATTGTTTTAGCTGGTGTTAAAAGTGCCGCATCTATAGTTGTCCCATTTTTACTTTCCGTATTCATTGCAATTGTTCTCTCTCCTGCATATAAATACTTTAACAAAAAAGGACTACCTAATGGACTTTCATTAACATTAGTTATAGCTCTCTTTGTAATATTCTTAGCATCTGTCGCAAGATTGGTAGGCACTTCCGCACAAGAATTTAGTTCAAACATAGGTTTTTATGAAGAGCAGATAATTGCAGCTTTTGGGCAAATCTCAGCTTTTGCAGTTAATCTGGGATTTGATTTACCTGAGAAGGAAATAGTAAGTATTATAAATCCTAAGCAGATTATGCAACTCACTAGCGGTATCATACAAGGGATAGGTTCTATATTTACTAATGGTTTCGTTATTTTGCTTAGTGTAATTTTTATGCTTCTAGAATCTGGACATTTTGTTAGTAAAATTTCATTTGCCACTAGTGATAATAATGTTATTAATAACATTGAAGAAATTTTAAGTAAAATAAAAAGATATATGGTTTTAAAAGCTTTAATTTCTCTTTTTACTGGTTTGGTTATCTGGGTTGCTCTTTTAATAATAGGAACTGATTACGCCTTTCTTTGGGCAGTTTTGGCTTTTTTACTAAACTTTATTCCAAATATTGGTTCAATCATAGCTGCAGCCCCAGCTGTACTTCTTACTTTAGTTCAATTAGATTACATAAGTGCATTGATGGTTACTTGTGTTTATGTGGCTGTAAATGTAGTCATAGGCTCTGTAATCGAGCCAAAAATTATGGGCAAAGGGCTTGGCTTATCCACTCTGGTAGTATTTTTGTCTTTACTTTTTTGGGGTTGGTTGCTAGGAATCGTAGGTATGTTACTTTCAATCCCTCTTACAATGATGGCCAAAATAGTTCTAGATGCTAACGAAAATACAAGATGGATGGCTGTCCTCTTAGGTACTGGAGAGAATTTAGAAGATGTTAGATAAGTAAAACAAAAGAGCAATATTGATATACTTATTATCTAAAATTATTCAAGGTTTATAATGTCAAATAATAATAATAAAATAACAAAATGTCTTTTTCCAGCTGCTGGATATGGAACAAGATTTTTACCTGCTACCAAGGCCATTCCAAAAGAAATGTTACCTGTTCTAACAAAACCCTTACTTCAGTATGGTGTTGAAGAAGCAATAAATGCAGGAATGGATACGATGGCTATTGTGACTGGTCGTGGTAAAAGAGCTATAGAAGACCACTTTGACAGATCTTACGAACTAGAACATCAAATAGATGGTACATCTAAAGAGTCTCTGATGGTTGATATAAGAAACATTGTGGAAGACTATACCTTTAGCTACACTAGACAAGTTGAGATGAAAGGTTTAGGACATGCTATTTTAACTGGTAAGACACTTATTGGAGATGAAGCATTTGCTGTTGTTTTAGCAGATGATTTATGTGACAATCCCGAAGGTGATTCTGTTTTAGCCCAAATGATTAAACTATATGAAAAATATCAATGTAGTATTGTTGCAGTTGAAGAAATACCGCTAGAAGAGTCATATAAATATGGTGTAATCGCAGGTGAAAATATAGAAGAGGATGTCATTAGAATAACAAATATGGTAGAAAAACCAGAACCAAAAGATGCACCGTCAAATCTGGCAATTATTGGAAGATATATACTTACTCCAGATATCTTTGATATTATTAAAAATACTAAGCCTGGACGTGGTGGTGAGATACAGATTACAGATGCCCTTTTAACGCAGGCAAAACAAGGTGGAGTTATTGCTTATAGATTTAAAGGCAAAAGATTTGATTGTGGTAGTGTTGATGGATTCGTTGAAGCAACAAATTACTTTTATAACAAACAAAAATATCGGGAAAAATTATGATTTTAATGATTGATAATTATGACAGTTTCACTTACAATATTGTTCAATATTGTAGAGAATTAGGTGCAGATTTAAAAATAATAAGAAACGATGAGATGACTGTATCCCAAATAGAATCATTACGTCCAGAGAAAATAATTATCTCTCCTGGCCCTGCATCTCCTGATGAAGCTGGTGTTACTTTAGAAGTTATAGACTACTTTAAAGATAAGTTGCCAATTTTGGGAATTTGCCTAGGTCATCAAAGCATTGCTCAAGTATTTGGTGCTAATGTCGTTCGTGCAAAAAATATGATGCATGGTAAAACTTCAACAATGAAAAGAATAGGTGAGTCTGATATATTTAAAGATATGCCACAAGAATTTATAGCTACAAGATATCATTCTCTTATAGTAGATAAAGAATCTCTTCCAGATGTTGTACAAGCTACAGCTTATAGCACTGATGACAATGAAATAATGGCTATTAAAATAAAAGATAAAGATATTTATGGTGTCCAGTTTCACCCTGAGTCTATTATGAGTGAACATGGGCATAAAATAATTGGGAATTTTTTAAAGTTATGAGTGCTAGATTCGTCTTATTCTTAATTTTAGGAGTAGATGCATCTATACTTTTTTTTGAAACTTCTTCTCTTTCAATTTCTTATCCTGAATCAATGATTTTGTATGGGAATATTTCTTTTTTACAACTTCTAATAAAAACATCTATATACTTTTTTGGATCTAATGATTATGCATTAAGATTACCGATGATTCTTCTGCATCTACTTAGCGCTCTTTTATTATATAAAATATCTAAAAATTATCTTGCAAATAGAAAAAACAGAGTATGGTTAGTTCTAATATTTGTACTTTTACCAGGAGTAATTAGCTCAGCTATTATTGTAAATGGTGCAGGGTTGTTGATATTTGGGCTTCTGTTTTTTGTATATGTGTATCAAAACTTCTCAGAAAAATATGTTTACTTAGTACTAAGTTGTTATTTTTTTGTAGGTGGAGAATTTGTTTATTTATTTCTAGCAATGTCAATTTTTTCAATATATACTTCTCAAAGAATATTTTTTATATTTAATATGTTTGCTTTTTTTGCATCTTTATTTATATATGGAGTTGACACAAAAGGAATTCCACAGGGACACTTTCTCGATTCTATAGCTGTTTACAGTGCAATATTTACACCGATTGTTTTTATATATTTATTTTATACATTATATAGAAAATACTTAACTAAAGATATGGACATCTTATGGTTTATATCCTCAGTCGCATTTATTACATCACTTCTTATTTCTTTTAGACAAAGGATAGAGTTAGAATTATTCGCTCCATACCTTATTCTAGCCCTTCCATTAGCCGTACAAACATTTTATCATTCATATAGAGTAAGGCTTAAAATGTTTAGAACGAAGTATAGAGTTGTTTTTACTATATCATTAATTTTTTTATTGCTGAATTCTCTTGTAGTATTTTTTAATAAAGAGATATATACTTTTATTGATAAACCAAAAAATCATTTTGCTTACAATATGAATGTTGCTAAAGAACTGGCAAATGAATTAAAAAGACGAGGCATATATTGTGTAGATACTGAGCATAAAATGTCATCTAGATTAAAATTCTATGGTGTAACTTATTGCAAAGATGTAACACTTATGGAAAACAAAAAAAAGAATAATTCTACAAATATC
>JBLIEY010000174.1:0-4510 GCA_047633475.1 Sulfurimonas sp. | reverse complement strand
CAAAGAATAAAGAGTAACACGATAATTATGTGTATCTGTATCACTATCATGTTTTGCTATGGCCGAGCCAAGTAGTTTTAATATCTCAATATTTGTTTGAGACAACTCATATGTTTTTAACAACAAATCTTTATGTAAAAATAAAATTGTTGGATAGATTGCAATTATGATAAAAATCATTTCCAAAATATTTTTATAAATATCTTGATAAAGTTCTTTCGCTGTAGTTGATAAATCATATAGGATATTTATAAATCCATTTTGCTTGTCAGATAGTTTATAGGGGACATTCCATAGTTTGTTTAACAAACTATCTCTATTATTTATACAACTAAATTCACATCTTATACCTAAAGTGTCTATATATGTGTTATCTGTTCTCCTTTTCATCTCTTTATTTTGTATTAATAGGAACAAATAGATAGGAGTTATTGAGGGTTATAATGTGGTTATAATATTCATTATCTCACACCTTTTTTTTCTTTTATATTTACACTTATCTAATTTGTAGAAATTGCTATGTTTTTTGTAGAAATTGCAATTCTTAATAATCATTTAATTAAATATAATTTCAAAAATTGTTGTGCATAAATAGAGTATGAATTAAGCTTAGAAAAATTGGAAAATTTTATATTTTCTTCTGCCTTCGCCTATTAATTTAAATTTTTTATACGATACGAATAATTAAAGGTTCTAAATGTTAACTAAGTCAATTTCTAAACTACAACTAATCGATAAAGGTGTTCTCTTTATGCTTTTAAGTGCTCTAATTGCAACACTTAGTGGAGCAGTGGCAAAAGTACTATCTGAGACTATGGATCCTATTGAAATAGTGTTTTACAGAAACTTTTTTGGAGTTATAATTATTCTATATAGTTTAAAAAAAATCCCGATATCTATAAATACTTCAAAACTACACTTACTTTTTTTAAGAGGTGTTTTTGGGACAGTAGCTATGTTATTGTTTTTTTATACGATTGCTACTATTCCACTTGGAGTAGCTGTAATATTAAATAAAACATCACCATTCTTTGTAACTATACTTGCATACTACTTGATGAAGGAATCTATTTCTACCAATACTATTCTTGCTCTTATGATTGGATTTCTAGGGGTTATATTAATAGTAAAACCTTTTGATTTTGATATATCTATTGAACACATATTCGGTATTCTTGGTGGTTTTTTTGCAGCCGCTGCATATGCAACGATAAAAAAAATAAAAGACATATATGATGCAAGAATTATTATGCTTTCATTTATGGGTATTGGGGTGATTCTTCCTTTTTTACTCTTTTTATTTACACCTTATGTAAAGTTTCAAATACATACTGATCCTTTTGTTTGGTTGCTAATAGCTTTGATGGCTATTCTTTCAACAGTTTCACAATGGTTTCTTACACGTGCTTATAGTATAAGTCCTGCAAGTATCATTGGTGTTGTAGGTTATTCAAGTATTCCTTTTGCTGTTGGGTTTGGAGTTATGTTAGGAGATTCACTACCTGATATGTTTACTTTTTTTGGTATTGCACTGATTGCATTAGGTGGAATTTTAGTTAATAAAAAATAATTACAATAAGTTTTACCATTGAAGGATAATATCATATTTGACGATATATAATTATATAGGGTATGAATCAAAGAGAAAGCTTGATGATAACGTGATGTGAAAGAAGAGAGAAAATACGCTTGCATGCAATCGCAGAAAGTTTATTAAAACTGATGTTGAAACAATCAAAATAGATTTAAGTTCAATACCTATTTCCCGTGATACAATTTCAGATAAACACTAGAATAAGGAATCATATGAATCAAAATATCTTAAACAAAGTAAATCGCCTTTTTAAAAATGATGGTATTCATGATACATATTTAGATGATGTAAAAATATATACTACATCTAAGTATGATCCTTTAACTCCTTTTATTTATGATGTATGTTTGATACTTGTTTTACAAGGAAAAAAGATTGGTCACTTGAGTGAAAACACTTTGGTTTATGATCACAAAAACTATTTAGTTGTTCCTACTACATTACCTTTAGAATGTGAAACATACGCATCTCAAGATGAGCCTTTTATAAGTCTTATAGTTTCTATAGATAAGAAAATTATGTATGAAATCATTGATTCTGTTTCAAAACAAGAAGCTATAGAATCAAGGAAAAATAGCATTGGTGTTTTTTCAGATGAAGTTACAGAAAATATAGAAGATTTAACACTGAGACTTCTAAATATATTACAATCACGTGAAGAATCTAAAATACTAGGCAAACCAATATTAAAAGAATTATTTTATAGAATCGCAGTAGGACAAAATGCAAACTTTTTACATAAAATGTTTTTAAATAATAACAATGAAGCAAAAATAGCACGTGCTTTAAAAATCATACACACAGAATGTGAATCAAACTTAGATATTCCTAATTTAGCTAGACAAGAAGATATGAGTGTTTCATCTTTTCATACACACTTTAAAAAAATCACTTCACATACCCCTTTACAATATATAAAAAAAATCAGATTGAGTAAAGGCAAAGATTTAATAGCAAAACATAATTATCAAGTTGTTGACGCTGCTTATGAAATGGGTTATGATAGTGCTTCACAATTTAGTAGAGATTTTAAAAATTATTTTGGATATTCTCCAAAAGAAGTGAAACCTTATTTTGGAGAGGATAGTAGTATTATGCGTTTATAGACATTGTTAAAATTGTTTCTACTTTGTCAAGAGTGATAGTTCCATTCTCACCCATTGCTGTATAACCATTTTTAGTTAATGCAGCTTGTACATTTGAAATCACTTTATCATCAATTTCATAGTCACTTAATTTAGTAGGAACTCCAACTGAATTATAAACTTTTTCCATTGCTTTGATTACTTCTGCATTGTTATTTTCGATTCCAAATACATTTTTACCTAATTGTGCAATTTTTTCTTTTTTCTCTTCACCCATTACTTCTAAAAGATACGGTTGAACTACTGCTAAACTTCTTGCATGATCAAGGTTATAGTTTGCTGTTAACTCATGTCCAATAAGGTGAGTTGACCAATCTTGTGGTACACCTGCTCCAATTTGGAAGTTTAATGCTTGATTTGCAATATGCATTAAGTTTTCTAACCATGCATCTGTTCTTCTGTCTTCCCAAGTATCAGCTAATGTAACTAATCCTCTAAATAAAGTCTCGGCATAACCATCATTCACTAATGCAGTTGTTGGGAATGTAATATATTGTTCAGAAGTATGTACAAATGCATCTACTAAACCATTTCCTAATTGTCTATCACTTAATGTAGACATTACTGATGGATCCATGATTGCAAATTGTGGATATGAAAAATTTGAGAAATACATTCTTTTTTCATCAGTTTCTTTTTTAGAAACTACTGTTAAATGATTTGTTTCTGAACCAGTTGCTGCTAATGTTAAAACTACACCTAATGGTAAAGCTTTTTCAACTTCTGCAGATCCGTCTAAGAAATCCCATGCATCACCCTCATAAAGTGAAGCTGCTGCTAAATATTTACAACCATCAATTACTGAACCACCACCAACTGCAAGAATGAAATCAATTTTTTCTTCTTTTACAATTTTTACTGCTTTGTTCATTGTTTCTACTGTTGGGTTTACTTCAACACCTGAAAATTCTAAGAATGTATGATTTTTTAATGCTTTGATAACTTGATCATAAACACCATTGTTTTTGATTGATCCTCCACCATAAACTAATAATACTTTATCATCTTTAGAAATCTTATTTGCAATTTCTTTGATTTGACCTTTTCCGAATTCTATTGCTGTTGGGTTGTGATATGAAAATTCCATATTGTAATTCCTTGTTTTAATGTTTTTGTACAGAAATTATATATCTTTTCATAATTTTAGAGAATAACAATTCATATAAATATCATTGCAATTTCTACAAATTTTCATCTATAATGAACCCCTAAAATCAAACTAATAAAATTCATTTTCTTATTCCTACAGATGATAAAATATAAATATAAAAAGTAGGGATAAAAAGATAAGTGTAAAAAAAGTTCCACAATCAGTAGAGACTGTGAAAGAACTCCAAAAGCCAGTCATAATCACAAATTAGCTAAAAAAGATATATTATATATCAATGAAGAAGGCTGAATAATGCCGAATTACAAAGAAGGTTTGAACCGCAATCAACAACTTTTATTTCCACCCAGTTTGGATGAGTATGTTGATGAGAATAATCCGGTAAGAGCTATTGATAGCTATGTCGATAGTCTAAATTTAGCTACTTTGGGAGTCTTTAAAAGTAGTGGTGGTTCTGATGGTCAACCAGCATATCATCCAGCACTACTTTTGAAGATTTATCTCTATGGTTATCTTAACAGTATTCGAAGTTCTAGAAAGCTTGAACGCGAGATTAAACGTAATGTTGAGATGATGTGGCTTTGCGCGGGACTCACTCCAGGATACAAGACCATAGCCAACTTCCGTAAAGATAATTCCAAGGTACTGCAACAACTATTTCGT
>JBLIEY010000173.1:0-4584 GCA_047633475.1 Sulfurimonas sp. | reverse complement strand
TGCTTCAAAATGTCTTATTTTACCTTTTATTTCTAGTTCGTATTTAAATATATTTAATGGTGAATCTTTCGATATTTTTTTCTTATTTATCTTAAAAAGATTAGCAACATCTTCTGGCAATACATCAAATATCAATTGTCCTAAAAAGAACTCAGGCTTAACATAAAGGATACTATCTTCATTTGCTTTATAATCAATTATTAATCCATCTTTATTCATTATAAAAAGGATGTCTGGAATTACATTAAAAACAGATGTCAAGATTGCATCTCGTTTTTTTTCCTCTTCAACTTTTTGAAGCTCTTTTTGAAGCTCTAGTTTTTCAATCAACATACGACTTCTAAAGTAGACAAAAAAGATTATAATTGCTAAAGCCACTAAAGAATATATCAAGTAAATATTGTAGTTTTTATTGATTGTAAACTCTTTTATAGCATACTTATTTATAGAATCATGTATAAACTTATTATCTAAATTTTTAATAGTTTTATTGATAATTCCTAGCACAATTGGATTGTTTACATTTATACCTAGAGCCGATTCTATATATATTTTTTCAAAGACACCATTTATTTTAAATTTATCAAAACCATATTTGTTAATCTCATTTTCTACAATTATTTTGCCATCTATAAAATAAAATTTAGAATTATTTTCTACTTTCTCTATAATTTCATCCAAATCTTTAATAACAACAATATTAAGATTTGGATAAATCTTATTGATATTGCTTTTGAGGCTTTCATATCTTACAAAAAATGTATAATCTTTTACTAAAGATAGATTATCAATATTGATGCTTTTTAAATTTCCCATGCTTACAAAATAATTTCTAAACAAGACTTCACTTGCCACGATATTTGAAAATCTTTTTTGTCCTTTTGCTATTACTGAGACAAAGTCGCACTCATTATTCTCAACTTTTTCATCTAAATCTTGCTGACTTTTAGGTTCTATTGCCTTAAACTTTATGTTTATAGCTTTCTCAAAGTTTCTATAAAATTCTCCCATGATTCCAGTTAATTTATCATTTTCAACACCACTCAAAGGATAACTGTCATACTGACTGCATACACTAAATTCTTTCTTTTTTGACAAATAATTTATTTCATCTAAAGAAAGTGGAAAATCTTTTTCTTTACTAAACTCATATAAGCTTAACCATTTATGTATAATATATTGTTGCTCTAAAAAAGTTATAGAGTTTATAGCTTTAGTCATTATTGATTTAAGTAAAGGATTTTCAGGATTAATCGCAATTGCACTATGAGGTAAAAACTCTTTTATTAAGTAAGTAGATTTAATTTCATTATGAAAAAGATTCTTAACTAAAAGATAATTACTTGTTTGCTGATCTATAACAGCATCAACTTCTTTATTTTTTAATAATAAAAAAGCCTCTAAAGAACTGTTTGTTTTGCTTAAATCAATACTCTTCTCATACTGCGAAAGATATTTATTTAATCTAAGTCTTGTCCCAGCATATGCAACTTTTAGACCTTTAAGATCTTGTATAGAATTTATTGTTTTTAACTTGTTGTTTTTGTTTACAAAGACATACAAATAATTTTGAAAAAAAGATGGACTTGTTTCAAAGCCATTATTTTTAGCGATATTAAAACTTATAGTTGGAATAATGTCTACTTTATCTTCTTTGGCATTTTTAATTACTTCACTTATACTGTCATAAATTTTATACTGAAATTTTATACCTAAGTGACTTGAAATCAGTTTATAATAATCTGGAATTATTCCCAAGTAATCGTTGTTAGCATCTTTCATTAAAAGAGGTGGCCATTGTAAATGAAAACCAAGAGTCAATACTTTTTTATTTTTTAGGTACTCTTTTTCTTTGGAGTTAAGTGTTATATTATCAGTTAAATAATTTTTTTGAGTATCTATCCATTTATTTTTTAGCTCTTTAAATTCTTTTGTTGTTAAAAATTCTTCTAATGCGCTGTTAAGTCTTTTATGTAAGTTTTTTTTGTCTTTTTTAACTCTTATGGCTAGATCTACTTCTCTTATTGGCGTATCAATTGCTTCAATGATTTCATTTAAGTTAAGAGAAGAAAGGAGCTGAGTAAATGGTTTTTCGTTAAATATGAACACATCACTTTCTTTTGATAGCAAAGATAATAGACCTTCTTCTTTAGTTGAAACCATTGTAAGTTTTTCTTTAGGAAAATCTTTAAAAATTTTCACTGCAATATTGTTTGTTTTTAAAGATAAATTATGCAGTCTAATCTCATCAAGAGAGTTGATGTTAGTAGTTTTTAGTTTATAGGCTTTTATAACTGAAGTATCAAATTTAACTGTAAAAAGTGAATTCTCTTTTCTTTTTTTAGAAATTCCACTTGCAATAATAATGTCAGCTTCATTGTTTAAAAAAGCTTTTACTACTTCAGTATAGTTTGGTTTTACAACTATTTTAAAATTAAGATTACTTTTTTTAGCTACTGCTTCAAAAACTTCAAGAGCAAACCCAGAAGGATTGTTATTTATATCTACTTTAAAATAAGGTGGGAAGTTTTGTGGCATCAAAACCGTTATTGAGTCTTTTTGCGTATAAGCTTCTTTAGCTAATAATGATGTACAAATAAGCAGTAGTAAAAACAATAAGTTTTTCATATATAGTAAACCTCATTTATTTATTGCGAACAAGCATACACATTCATTTATTA
Organism: Sulfurimonas sp.; assembly: GCA_047633475.1. GTDB lineage: Bacteria > Campylobacterota > Campylobacteria > Campylobacterales > Sulfurimonadaceae > Sulfurimonas. The sequence continues at coordinate 1,903 of JBLIEY010000173.1, read as the reverse complement.
TATCATTTTCCTACTTTTTCAATAATTAACTAAATTTAGCCTCATTTCTTGATTGACTTTATATGTACTGCTTACTACAAAAATAGGTAAATTTGCTCCTTATATTTTCACTCTGTTATAATACTAATCTTATTTTGTATAATATTCATACAATAACTTGCTTAATCAAATTGACTTTTGGGATACAATTCACTTTAACGAGGAGTTTTGATGAACAAAGAATACAAATTTGTATATGCAAATAGAACTTATCATTTTAAAGACTTAAAAGATTTAATGGCAAAAGCAACTCCTAAAAGATCAGGTGATATCTTAGCTGAAGTAGCTGCCAACTCTGAAGAAGAGAGAGTTATAGCTCAAATGAGACTCTCAGAAGTTCCTTTACAAGAATTTTTAGATTCACCACTTATTGCATATGAAAAAGATGAAGTTACTAGACTCATTATAGACGATCATGATAAAACTGCATTTTCTCCAATCTCATCATTAAATGTTGGAGAGTTTAGAAACTGGATCTTGAGCGATGAGACGACTCCTTTAATTATAAAATCTATACAAGATGGTCTTACTCCTGAAATGGTAGCCGCTGTAAGTAAAATCATGCGAAATCAAGAGTTAATAATGGTAGCAAAAAAATGTGAAGTTATTACCGCATTTAGAAGTACAATCGGACTACAAGGTCATCTCTCTACAAGATTACAACCAAACCACCCTACAGATGATGTTATGGGAATAGCTGCAAGTACACTCGATGGTCTGTTATACGGAAATGGAGATGCTGTTATAGGTATAAATCCAGCAACAGACAATGTTACTCAATCCATAAAACTTTTAAAACTTTTAGATGATGTTATACAAAAATATGAAATACCTACACAATCTTGTGTATTAACTCATGTCACAAATACAATTGAAGCAATAGATAAAGGAGCTCCAGTTGATTTAGTTTTTCAGTCAATAGGAGGAACAGAAGAAACAAATTCAAGTTTTGGATTTAGTCTGTCAACTCTAAAAGAAGCACAAGAAGCAGCACTTAGTCTAAACAGAGGTACAGTTGGAAATAATGTAATGTACTTTGAAACAGGTCAAGGAAGTTCTCTTTCAGCAAATGCTAACTTTGGAGTAGATCAACAAACTTGTGAGGCTAGAGCTTATGCTGTTGCCAGAAAATTTGATCCACTTTTAGTGAACACTGTAGTTGGTTTTATTGGTCCAGAGTATTTATATGATGGTAAAGAAATTACAAGAGCTGGTCTTGAAGACCATTTTTGTGGAAAACTTTTAGGTTTACCTATGGGATGTGATATTTGTTATACCAACCATGCAGAAGCCGATCAAAATGACATGGACAATCTTCTTACACTTCTAGGAGTTGCTGGAATTAATTTTATTATGGGGATTCCTGGAAGTGATGATATTATGCTTAACTATCAAACTACATCTTTTCATGATGCTCTTTATGCGAGAAGAGTTTTAGACCTTGACCCAGCACCGGAATTTAAAGTTTGGCTTGAAAAAATGCAAATATTTAAAAATATGGATGGATATATTCTAAACGATAAAGTGCCACCCTTATTTGCAAAATCATTATCTAAAGCATTGGGAAATTAATATGAAAGATTATATTGTAAAAAATCCATGGGACTTTTTAAGAGATTTCACAGATGCAAGAATAGGATTGGGAAGAACAGGCATAAGCTTACCAACAAATAAACTTTTAGATTTTCAACTTTCTCATGCACAAGCTAGAGATGCTGTACATCTACCTCTTGATATAGATAAATTGCTTGCAAACTTTTCAAAGATGTATATCGAGATGCAACTCTTAAGTAAAGACTCTCCAAAAGGCTTGTTAAGTAATGGTTGCTTTCCAATAGTACTTCATTCTAAAGCTATGGATAGA
>JBLIEY010000172.1:0-4708 GCA_047633475.1 Sulfurimonas sp. | reverse complement strand
TCAGTTTAGTTATAGCTTTGCTAATTGTATTCTTAACTATAAAAATATCTTTAAACCCTCTTTTAGAAATGAAAAAATATGCTCTAAACCTAGCTAATGGGGATGGTGATTTAACAAAAAGCTTAAAAGAAGACAAAGACGATGAGATTTCAGATGTTTCCAAAGAAATAAACACTTTTATACAAAAAATAAGAGCTATAATCCAAGACATAAAAAATACAGCTAGTGAAAATGCATCTGTTTCACATGAGCTGTCAACTACTGCAAGTAAAGTTGGTCAAAGAGTTCAAAATTCCATGGTGCTGGTATCAGAAACTTCTGATATCTCTCAAAATATAAAAGAAGAAATCATGCATTCACTTAAAGATGCTGATAATACTAAACAAGAAATGAGAGAAGCTAATAAGTCACTTCAAATAGCTCAAACTCAAATTTTGCAGTTATCTCAACGCATTGAAAAAAGTTCTCAAACCGAGGTGGTACTAGCAGATAAGATTAATCAACTTAGCCAAGATGCAGAACAAGTCAAAGATGTTCTCACTGTTATTAATGATATAGCAGACCAAACGAACTTACTTGCACTAAATGCAGCTATAGAAGCAGCTCGTGCTGGTGAACATGGTAGAGGTTTTGCCGTTGTGGCTGATGAAGTCAGAAAGTTAGCAGAGAGAACTCAAAAATCCTTAACAGAAATCAATGTAACTATCAATGTCATAGTTCAATCTATTTCTGATGCTAGTGAACAAATGAGTAAAAACTCTCAAGAAATTCAACTGCTTACTGTAGTTACAAAAGAAATTGAAAATGAGATTAAGACTACTACTACTGTTATGGATAATGCTATAACAATTAATGAGACTATGATTAATAACTATGTTTCTACTGGTAATAATATTAATAAAATTGTTGATAAAATTGTTGATATCAATGATTTTTCTGCCGAGAATACAAGAAGTGTTGAAGAAATAGCATCTGCTAGTGAACATTTAAATAAGATGACTGAAAAACTAAGTGTTACTTTAAAACATTTCAGAACTTAATAATTAATAATATTTGGTATATCTCCTATAAACTAAACAAACATTAATTCTGTAATTTAGATAGAATAATGTCTAAATATTATTAGGTTTATAGGATTAAAAGCGGTTAGAAGAATACATAAGTGAAGAGTTTAGAATAGAAACGGTCAAACAAGTTACAGCGAATGGCTATAGTGTCACAAATGCAGTTCAAAGACTTGGAATTCATCCAACATCTTTAAGTGGCTTGATTAAACGCATAGAGTCTCCAGAAACAGTTGCGCAACATCAGGTTCAAGATTACTCTAACTCAGATATAGAGAAACTCCAAAAAAAAGACATAGTAATTTAGATTATATGGCACCAAATTAGTTTGAAAAAAGGTGTAATTTAGAGTCTTTAGAAAAGTAAGTTTTTACTGAGTTAGTAATTGTCTAGTTTATAGGGGACCTTCCAGATGTAGTTTGTAAGGTATTACTTATATGTTTTACTTGCTATGTATATTAAAATAATGTAGTTACTATTGCTTTTTATTTTTTTTATTATGTATAAAGGAGAAAGATCTCCTTTATACAAGTAGAATTAGATGCTTAAATAGTAAATAACTCTAAGGTCATTTGAATCGGCTTTGCCTGATTCTTCTGTTTGGTCTTTAATTGAGTATCTGACTCTGAATTTTGAAATACTATTGATTTTATACTGTGCGTCAAAATTGATTTCTGAATAATCATCTGCATAAGTTGAACCATTTTCATTATCAGCGCTTACATCAACATAACCACCTTTAAGACTAAAAGTACTCATTGGATGAACAACAAGGTATCCACCAAAGGCAGTACTTGGACTATAAGCAGAATATCCCTGTTGCCAATCAGTATACATTGGACTACCCATATCAAAGTATATTTCATTATCAGAAATAACATCGGCAACAAGAGCAAGATCAACTATGCTAACTGATGTACCAATTTTTGCACCTAACAATTGACCACTATCCTCACCACTTGCATTATAACTCTTCCCAGCATATTGAGCTTTAATATAAGTATTTGTGCCAATTGGTACATTATACGCAGCATCAGCATAAGAGTAGCTACTAACTGTAGCTTCAGCACCTGCATCAGTTTTATCTGATAAAGCCTTGATATACTCAGCACTTAATGATAAACCGTCAATACTATTGTTTGTAACATATATATATGCTAGACCTGATTTACCCCACAATCCATCACTATCATCAAAACCAACTACACCATTACCATCAAGAGCATAAGAAGATGTAAATCCACTATTTGCCCAAACATGACCAACTTCAATTTTTGTATCTGGAATGTCTTTATTTACTAGGATAGCTGCTTCATATGCTGTTGGAAGTGTACGAAGATCATTACCATACATGACTCCAGTTGAAAGTTTTTGACGACCAATTTTTAACATAGTATTAGAAATATTATATTGTAAATAAGCTTCACCAAGAAGGTTGATATTATCACCAGATCCAGACTGTAAAGAATATGTCCAAGCTCCATCATCCTTAGAATAAAGACCACCAATACTATTACTACCAAAGTAAGCTAATCCAGCAGTTAACCCCATATACTCTTTAGTAGTATATTTCATAATAGAACCAAGTGTCAATGATGTTGTTGCATCTGAACTACCATCAACATCTTTATCATAATAAAAGACTCTTGTATCTAATGTAAACTTACCATCTTTTAATGCACTCTCAATTGAATCTGCCGATGTATCTGCTGCCGAAACAGACCCCGCTATAGACATCACTGCAACCATTGATAATATAATTTTCTTCATTTTATTTCCTTAAATTTTATTTTATTTATTTATTCTTAGTAACGATAATATAAGTTCAACTCCAGTTAGATAATAAATCTGACTAGAGTTGAAGGGACTTCCATAAATATAATTTATAAAGTCATGTGTTAAGATGACAATAAAGGCTTAAATAAGTTAAGCTGAAAAATGTCTCACGTTTTTCAACTTATTAAATATTTAAACACGATATTTTAGAAACTGTTGGTAGTTGTCAGATTAAAACAGGAGTAAATCATCTGACTATCAAAAGTTATCAATCAATCTATTTCTTGTAACCCTCCTTAAATTAAATTTACAGAAGAATGCTAATGTAAATAAATAATTAAAAAGTAACCTTTTAAAAAATATTTTGTATCTAAGAAAAAGGTTATTACTATATCCGTTACATAACTTAAATTATTGATATAAAAAATTGATGTTTGAAAAAGTTACTTTTTAGACCTTTTTTATTATTATAATATTTTCAAAGAAAATGATAAAAGTGATAGGATAAAATAAGTGAATATAAAGATTTCAGAGGTAGCAAACTTACCTTCAATATTTGGTGATTTTAAAGTTAAAGCTTTTAAAGAAGGTCAGAAAGAACATCTTGTTATCTATAAAGATAACATGGATGAGATTCCTCCTGTGCGTGTTCATTCAGAGTGTTTAACTGGAGATGCTCTAGGTAGTTTAAAGTGTGATTGTAGAGATCAACTTGAGTATTCATTAAAGTATGCTGAGCAAAACAAGGGTATGGTTATCTACCTAAGACAAGAAGGTCGCAACATTGGTCTTTTAAATAAAATTAATGCTTATGCTCTACAAGATCAAGGTTTTAACACGGTAGAAGCAAACCATCAACTCGGCTTCCGTACAGATGAGAGAACATATGAAATAGTTACTTATATTCTAAACCATTTTGGAATAAAAAAAATAAAACTACTAACTAATAATCCTGATAAAGTTAACTCAATCAGTGATATAGAAATAGTACAAAGAGTTCCTATTATTATGAGCACAAATAAATATAATGAAGGTTATTTAGGCGTTAAAAAATCTCAAATGGGGCATTTGCTTTAAACAAGAATAGAATAAAAAAATTTATATAAAAGAGGACATATGAAAACTACACAAAGAGTACTAGAAGCTATACAAGAGATTAAAAAGGGAAGAATGGTCATCATGATTGATGATGAAGATAGAGAGAATGAGGGAGACTTAGTTTATGCTGCTACTTTTTCCACTCCGCAAAATGTAAATTTTATGGCTACTAATGCAAAAGGATTAATTTGTGTTGCCCTAAGCAAAGCAATAGCAACTAGACTTGATCTAAATCCTATGGTTAGCTCAAACACATCTTCATATGAAACAGCTTTTACTGTATCTGTAGATGCTAAAGATGCTCTTACTGGCATATCTGCTGGTGAAAGAGATGATACTATTAAAATTTTAGCAAACCCTATTTCTAATGCTACTGAGCTTGTTAAACCGGGTCATATTTTTCCTCTTATAGCAAAAGACGGTGGAACATTAGTTAGAACAGGTCATACTGAAGGTTCTGTTGACCTGTGTCGTTTAGCTGGTCTTAGTGAGGCTGGTGTTATTTGTGAAATAATTAAAAAAGATGGAACAATGGCAAGGCGTGATGACTTGGATATCTTTGGTCAAGAACATAATCTTAAAACAGTTTTTATCTCAGACTTGGTTCAATACCGTTTAGCGAATGAGAGACTTGTAAATGAAACAAAAGTTGAAGAAATAGACTTTTTTGGTGTAAAGGTTAAGCAACATACTTTTATTGACCATGATGGCATTGAACATACTGCAGTAGTATTTTACAATGCTGGAGAAGTTGCTAATGTAAGAGTTCA
>JBLIEY010000171.1:0-4757 GCA_047633475.1 Sulfurimonas sp. | reverse complement strand
AATTTCTTTAATATCTATACCACTATAGTTTGAACGAAGTGCGTGTATTGCTTCAAATGCAACAGGCTGTCCTACAAACTCTTTTGCAATGATACCAACTAATTCTTTTTCATAAAAAAGCTCATTTACACCAGCAAAATTTAATTTATTTTTATTCATCTTATTTACTAATATAGACAAAATAAATACATCTTTATTAAAAGACCGAATCGTTAAAGCCGTATATACATTTTCTACATCACTATGGCTTAGGCATAAAATAGCCTTAACCTGAGTTGCAACATTGATACGAAGTTTTTTATAACTCTCAATAGAACCTGGGTCATAGTTTAGTGCAATAAAACCATCTTTTTTCGCTTGTTCTGCTTTTTTAGAATCTTCTTCTAAAATTATAACTTTATGATTTCTACTAAGTTTCTTAGCCACTTCTTTTGCCACATTTTCATAACCACAAATAAGATAAAACTCTTTTATCTTTACTATATCATCTATAAGTTTTGTGTCTTTTATCTCATCTAGTTTTTCTGTAAATGAAGTAACTATAAGCGAAGTAGTAAATGAAAAAACACCTATTCCTGCTACGATAACAAACATAGCAACAATTCTACCTTCTTGTGTAACCGGAGTAATATCTCCAAAACCTACAGTTGAAATAGTCACAATAGACCAATAAACAGCCTCAAAAAATGTATTAATAGGTGACTGTGGATTATTTGCTTCCATTACATATATCAAAACAGATGATACAAAAACTATGATAGATGCAAAGACAAGAAGTGTTAAAAATTCAAACTTTTTAGCTGCTATAACGGAGGTAAAGGTTTGAATACTCTTTGCATATCTAAAAAGCTTAAAAACCCTAAAAAGAATAAATATACGTAACAATCTTAACTCATGAAAGAATGGAATAATCGCAAGTAAATCAATTATAGCTTTAAAGGATGTTATATGTTTAAATTTAATTATAAGAATATTTTTCAATGCTCTCAATAATCTAAACTTATCTCCAAGTAAAACATCATGTTCACTTTGATCTATAATAATTTTACTAACGCTACTACTAATCCAAAGTCTTAGCATATACTCAATAAAAAATATAATAGAGATAATATAATTGTTAAAAAAGAGAAGTTCATCATTTACATTTGATTTTACTTCTTTAATTAGTATGATTACACTTAAAAAAATAAGTGTAATCATCATAATGTCAAAATATTTTTTGTATTTATAATTACTATTTTCTAATAAGTTATAAAAAAAATGTTTTTTTCTTTGATAAAAATCAGATGTATTTATAAAATATGCTAAATTTATAATCAACTGATTTATCACTGTCACTTATCCAAGCTTGGATTTCAAGACTTCATTTACAGTCTGAGGGTTAGCACTGCCTTTAGAGGCCTTCATCACCTGACCTACAAAAAAGCCAATAAGCTTATCTTTTCCAGCTCTATATTGCTCAACTTTATCTGGGTTAGCAATCATAATCTCATCACAAATTGCTTCGATTGCACCACTATCACTTACTTGTTTAAGACCTAGCTTTTCAATAGTAGAATCTACATCTTCAGAATTTTCCATTAAGTAATCAAGAACTTCTTTAGCTGCTTTACCACTTATAGTTTTATCTTCTATTCTTTTTACAAGAAAGCCGAGTTTTTTAGCATCTACAGGTGAATTAGATATATTCATTTCACCTTTTAAACGACTTGGTAACTCATTTGTCAACCAAGTAAGAGCATTTTTAGCAGTGATACCTTCTTCCATCATATTCTCAAAAAAGTTAGCCATTTCAAGGCTAGAGGTAACAACACTTGCACTGTAATCATTGATGGCATAATCTTTTACAAATCTCGCCATTTTTTCATCTGGAAGTTCTGGAATTTTTGAGTATTTAGCCAACATTTCATCAGTAACTATTGCCTTTAAAAGATCAGGTTCTGGGAAGTAGCGATAATCTGCAGCCTCTTCTTTTCCACGCATAGAACGAGTTTCTTGCTTAACTTGATCAAAAAGTCTAGTCTCTTGAGCTATTTCTTTCTCATAAATACCATCTTCCCATGCTTCAGTTTGTCGAGCAACTTCAACCTCTATAGCTTTTTGAATGAACTTAAAACTATTTATATTTTTAATCTCAACACGAGTATAAAGCTTCTCTTCACCTTTTGGTCTGATAGAAACGTTCACATCTACACGGAAACTTCCCTCTTGCATATTTGCATCACCAATATCTAAGTAACGAATAATTGAGTGTAATTTTTTAAGATAAAGAATTACCTCTTCTGCACTTCTCATATCTGGTTCAGAAACAATCTCTAAAAGTGGTGTCCCAGAACGGTTTAAATCAACTTTAGAAATGTCCCCTTCGTGTATATTTTTACCAGCATCTGCTTCTATATGTGCACGATTTATTCTGATGACCTTATTTCTTCCATCTTCAAAATCTATTTTTAAACTACCGTGCTCAACAATAGGAGTATAGAGTTGAGTAATCTGAAAAGCACTTGGAGAATCTGGATAAAAATAAGACTTTCTATCAAAATATGATGTTTGATTTATAGTTGCATTTATAGCAGTACCCAGCATAATTGACTTATGTAAGACCTCTTTATTTAAAACTGGCAAAGCACCAGGAAGAGCTAAACAAGTTGGACAAGTATTTGTATTTTGTTTGTGATTGAAACTCGTTGGACATGAGCAAAAAAGTTTTGATTTTGTGTTTAGTTGTACATGGACTTCAAGCCCTATAACTACTTCAAACATATATTTCCTTGAATAAATAATAATTAATTATCTATTTTATCAGATGTTTGCTTTAAATGGCTTTTATGTAATTTGGTTTGAGTAGATTTTTTCCAAAAGTTCGGTATGTTTTTTGGCTTCTTGCAATCTTTGCCTGTTTATAGCAAAGGCATCTAATGTTAAAATTAACATCAGTGAAATAACAACAAAAACAATTGTAATAAAGAGAGCCAATGAGATACCAAGGAAGATGAAAATTTTAAAAGTAATGAGAGCACCAAAAAGGACTATCGCCCATGATGCTCCAAGCAAAAAGCTTATTATTCTATCGAATATATCTTTTTGCATTTTCTATCTAAGACCTAGTGGTCTTCTACTGCTATAGCTGAACCTATGTAAACAGTAGTAAGCATCATGAAAATAAATGCTTGTAACAATGCCATAAAAGTAAGTAATGCAAAAGGGATCATTGGTAATAACCAAGGAGCTAGCATTAAAATTACCATTAAAAACATATCATCACCTTTTACATTTCCAAAAAGACGGAAACTAAGAGAGATAAGACGAGAGAAATGAGAAACTATCTCGATTGGAAACATTAACCAATATAACCACCAAACTGGACCTAGAAAGTGCTTGAAGTATTTAACAACACCTTGACGACGGATACCTTCAAAGTTGTAATAAACAAAAACTACTAATGCAAGTGTTAAAGGCATTTCCAAAAACGCTGTTGGAGCTTCAAAACCCGGAACAACACCAATTAAGTTAGCAATAGCAACAAAAAGACCAATTGTAGCAATAAGTGGAACATAACGGCGAGCATTTTCAGCGCCCATTACATCTTTACCCATTTGAAGTACACCTTGTACGTATGCTTCCATTAGGTTTTGAGTACCCTTAGGAACAAGCTGAAGATTTGACATTGCAACTCTTACAAGTAGTAAAGCTATACCAGCAGATAAAAGCATGTGTGTTATGTAAATAAAAGTCTTATCGTGAGATATTAGACCAAAAAATGTGAATAATTCACCCATAGGTGTACTCCCTGTCTCTTAAAAATTTCGTGATTATAATCTAACTTGCATTAAATTATAATAAATCCTTTATTTTTTAGCCTTAGCTTTCACATCTTTGGCACTATAGTTCTTTCCAGCTATTGATTCTAAGAATACCGTAGCGTAAGAACCTTTGGGAAGTGAAAATGAAATATTTAAAAGTGTTTGTTTTTTAACATAGTTACACTCTATATCTTTTGGATAGATAAGAGCTTCTCTTCTATAGCCTTTATCTTGTAAGAATTCATCATCATAATCTTTTTCTATCTCTCTTGCATCTGAGCGTGCGCGAAAAACGTCTCTACCACAAAGAAGACCAGTTGGAGTAAGTTTTCCATTTTCATATTCTCTTGTAGGTATAATCTTTGGAGTAGACAACTTACCATCATTAGACATGTAGACATCGCCTTCAAGAATTGTCAGCTTTGTTTTATTGTCTTCTAAAGTAAGATTAACTCTTTCTCTAAGCCAATCATTAAAAAACACACTCTGATAGATAGAGATAAGAAACTTTTTTATCTTAGAATCTTCTATAAAAAGTTCTCCTTGAATCATATCTTTTGCCTGTTTGATACTATCAGCATCTCGCCCAAATCTTTGATAACCAAAATAATTAGGCAAACCATCTTTAGCTATTCTTCTTGCAACTTTTTCAATGCGACCTGCATCTATATTGTCAACAAAATGAAGATTAATACTAAACCTATTACCTGCTAATCCACCCATACGAATAGAATGAGAGTGTCTAGTTGTACTTAGTATCTTAATTTGTTTATGATGAAACTTTTTAAGCATCTTCTCATAAGATGCATCTACTGAAATGTACTGAGTAGTTGTTGCATGTTTATCTTTTAAACCTGCATAACCAATCTTTTGAGCAGGTATAGCAAAGTATTCAGCAAATACAGCAACCATGTCCCAAGTTGTCATTTCAACTTTTTTAACATGAAGGATTAG
>JBLIEY010000170.1:0-4823 GCA_047633475.1 Sulfurimonas sp. | reverse complement strand
ACCGATACCAGAATCTTTAATTGTTAAAGTCTTTGCTTCTTTATTTGCTACAATATCAATACGAGGCGAAAAAACAACATCTTTATACTTCTCGTCAGTTAAAACTAACATGTTTAATTTATCTAATGCATCTGAAGCGTTTGAAACCAACTCACGTATGAAAATTTCTTTGTTTGAATAAAGTGAGTGAATCATTAAATTTAATATTTCGTTTGCTTCTGTTTGAAACTGATGTTTTGCCATCTTAATGTCCTTGTGTAATAATTTCCGCTATTTTATCGAAAAATAGTAAATAGACACAAATACCATCAACTTAGTTTAGTCATTTTGACTCATATCTCTTTAGTCGTTACAAAATTAATATATTTTAGATATAATTTTCTAGCTAATAAACAGAGGTAATTAATGGAAAATGATTTTCTTGAAATGATAGAACAAACACCAAAACTTAATTCTAAAAAGTGTAAACTAATTTCATTTTTAATAAGGATCTTTTTACAGTTTTCTATGTATATTATTGCTCTAGTAGTTTGGCTAATGTATGACTATTTTATTGCTATAGCAACTCTAATTCTTAGCTTTATAATTATAGGAATTATCCGCTCAAAAATCAGGAATAGTGTTATTCCTCCAAAACAAAGAGAATTTCAGTACACCGACAAAGGTATTGCTGATTGGTTTACTGCAAAAGAGTTCTGTTTTGATGATATAGATAGAAATACACACTAAATATAGCAAATTTTAGTCTATTAAAAAAAACATTTAGATAGAATGAATGGTTAAAAAAAACTAATAATAAGATTTTGCCTATGAAAGAAAAAATAGATATATTAATTGTTGAAGATGATATAGACTTATCTAGTCTTCTTGCTACATATCTTATAAGCTGTAGTTACAGTGTAGATATTTTGCATGATCCACTAAAAGTGTTGGCAAAACTTGAAGAAAAATCATATAGACTTATGTTGCTTGACCTATCATTACCAAAAATGGATGGATTGGTTCTTTGTGAGCTCATTCGTAAAAAATACTCTATACCTATCATAATTATGTCAGCACGTGACAATGTAAGTGATAAAGTACTTGGACTAGAAAAAGGTGCGGATGACTACTTACCAAAACCATTTGATACTCGTGAACTAATTGCTAGAATACAAGTACAACTAAGAAGGGTTGAAAATTCTAGTCACACAGATGATATCTTTGAAGATGATGAGTTTAAATGCGACAAATCAACTATGAAAATTCACTTTAAAGGTGAAGCACTAGACTTAACAGGAGCAGAATTTGGAGTATTAAAACTTCTTTTGTTAAATAGAGGTATTGTGTTTTCTCGTGAAGATATTTTAGATAATGTTGATGGTATGAACTGGAGTAGTGGAGATAGAAGTATAGATGTTATTGTAAGTAGATTACGTACAAAACTTCATGACAATCCAAGAGAACCAAAATATTTCGAATCTATACGTGGCGTTGGATATAGGATGGTAAGAAAATGACGAGACATGCGATACAAATACGAATACTTTTATTTTTTCTTATAGCCTTAGTTGCGACTACTGCTCTTTTTGATGTAATGTATCAATCCGAGTTTACAGCAAAAAAAGATAAAATTCTAGTTCACTATCATCATTTAGCTAGGTCTATCATGTTATGGAAAATTGGTGAAACTAGTTACGAAGAATTACTTGAGACATTTAAGAAGGAAAATATTTATGTAATCAATGACGATAAATTATATCAAGATATTCAAAAACTTAAAGAATTTGATAGCGTGGCTTGTGCAAAGGGAGTCTTTCATCTGTATCAAAAGGATTTATATAGATATATTGTAGTTCCACCTGAAGTTTCAGCTTCTTCTATGTTACTAAAAGACAAAAATACAGAATTAATAAATGTTTCCTATGTTTGGTGGTTATATCTTGCCTTTATTGCGATAATGCTCCTTCTTTTTTTATCTATAGCTATTAGTGTTAGGCCACTAAAACGTCTACAAAAACAGATACGTAGCTTTGGAGAGGGAAATATTGATATAGATTTTTCATCAACCCATACTGATGAAATTGGTGAAGTATCAAATGAGTTTAATAAATCTGCTAAAAAAATTAAAGCTATGTTGAAAGCAAGAACTATTTTTTTAAGAAGTATTACTCACGAGTGTAAGACACCTATAACAAGTGGAAAACTAGCTTTAGAATTTATAGAAGAGTCTAAGGGTAAAGATATTTTAAAAAATGTATTTATCCGTCTAGAGCTATTACTAAAAGAGTTTGTTCATATTGAAAGAATTACAGCAACTGAAAATAAACTAGAAAGAAAATTATATACCCTTACAAATATACTAGATCAAGCTACTGACATGCTATTTTTAGAGCCTAATTTTGTCAAAGCTAATTTTTCAGAAAAAAAATTCGAAGTAAATTTTGAGCTATTTACAATTGTATTTAAAAATCTCATTGACAATGCTCTTAAATATTCAAAAGAAAATGATTTTTATATTGAGTATAAAGAAGATGCAATATATTTTTATTCATTTGGTACTAAGATGGATCAAGACTTAGAATACTACATTCAAGCATTTACAAAAGGTGACGTTAAATCATCAGAGAGTTTTGGCTTGGGCTTATATATTGTAGATGCAATCCTAAAAAAGCACAATTACAACCTTTTATATACTTACGATAATGGTTATAACTGTTTCATTATAAATATGAAGCAAGAAATATAACATTTAGGTTTAGATTTTAAATTGAGTGAATTGAATGTTTTTAAAATGCAGTTTATCATATCATTCAGAGATATTATTTCTCTGAATGACGTTTACTATTTTATCTATTAAAGATCTTCGTTTGCTTCTGCTTTACACATATCTTTTTCACACTTGATATTTGCATCTAAATAGAAGATATTTGAAACATCTATCTTTTGCTTTTGAAGTGACTGATAAGCACCAACTGACATCATGCCAGTATGACAATAAATAATCATTGCTTTAGCTTTTGGAAGTTTACTAGCATCTAAGCTTGTATTCTTTACATCGTAAGGAACGTTTATAGCACCTTTATAGTGACCTTCAGCAAAGCTTTTAGTATCTCTTACATCTATCATTACAACACCTGCAGGAAGAGCATTAGCATTTAATTTTTCAGCAGTCCAGAATTGATTAACCATTCCATCTTCTTCACCTGAGTAAAGTGTTATACCATTAATATCCATTTTTTGTTCTGCTTTTACACTGACAGCTTGTTTCTTACACTCTCTTACAAGGCCCATTACAGGTTGACCTTTTTTCTTCCATTCAGGAAATCCACCTGAGTAAACAACGATATTAGTGTAACCAACTTTTTTTAGTTTAGCAGCTAATTTCCATGATAATTTACATTTTGGACCTTGACAAAAAGATAATATCTTTGCATTCTTATCAGTTGGAAGTAAACCAATCTTTGACGGAAAATCTTTTTTATCCATCATATTTATATTCATAGCATTCATAATAGAACCACGCTTGAAAAGCTTTGCAGGTCTAGCATCAAATAATATAACACTTTTGTCTTGTGTAAGTTTTACAACTTCTGAAAATGTAACTACTTTAAAGTCACCCTTTACAAAGTCACCCTTTGCATATAACATTGACAATCCTATAAGTAGGAAAATAACTATCTTTTTCATTTCTTTATCCTTTGTTTTTGTATCAGTATAATGACAAATATATGTCAATACTATGTTAGTCTTTTGTTAATGAAGTGTTAATAATATATTTATTATAAGTTAAATCCATGAAGGGTAGATGCTATGTTATCATTATATACATGTTGTGCTTACTATATAAATAATACTAGCTTTTGAGAATATACATTCTATTCAAAGAACAATTAATAATTTAGATTTACATTTCATGCTTTCACGTCCACAAAATATAGGTAAAAAAATATTTTTATAAAAAAATGTACATATTTAAAATTATATCCTATCATTAACCTTCTGTTAACAAAACAATAACATACAGTTGACATTACTTTGTCATCATTGTGCTATTAAAAATAAGGAATTAATAATGAAAAAGATCGTTTTATCAATGGCAGTAATTGCTACCTCAATGGTTCTACAAGCTGCAGATACTTCAATAATCAGTGGGGGCATTGTTTCAGGAGAAGTAAAAGTTATGCATATCATTAGTGATAATGACAATGGTTGGACACCTTATACTGGTAGTGGTTATTTAGGTAAAATCAAATATGTTACTCCTGAAATTCTAGATGGACTTAAGCTTGGTGCTGCTTTTTATATTAATGGTGGTACTGGTTTTACAGATTGGGACGGTGGTTATAAAACTGCAGGTGGTATGTTCGTAGCAGCAAATGGTGAAGAGGTTTCTCAACTAGGAGAGGCTTACCTAGAGTACAAAAGTGATATGGTAAATGCTAAAGCTGGTCGTCAAATCTTAAAGACACCACTTACACAAATCAAAACATCTTTAATGCCAAACTTCTATGAAGCATATATGTTAGATACGAATATAGTTCCAGGTTTTGCATTTAATCTTGGTCAAATTACAAATAGATCTTATGGTTCTAGATCGGCAACTGATTATGCTCTAATTGGTGAAAAAACTGGGACAGCTGGTGTTGTACAAAAAATGAATACAACTATAAATCAAGCAGAGTTTGTAAGTATTGCTGAAGGTGCTGGTGAATTTAATGAAAAAACAAATGGTATAACAGTTGTTGGAGCTACATACAAAGGTGTTGAAAATCTAAAAGTATCTATCTGGGATTATCAGGCATGGGACATAGTGAATAATCTTTATGCTGAAGTTGAGTATA
>JBLIEY010000169.1:0-4825 GCA_047633475.1 Sulfurimonas sp. | reverse complement strand
TAGTTATTTTAAGAAGTTGTTTATTAACTCGTGGTATTTTTTTTCAATAATATGTCTTTTTTTCTTCAAGGTATTTGTAAGTTCTTCACCTACTTTAAATTCTTTGTCAAGAAAGTGGATATTTTGGATTTTTTCAAATGGCTTAAAGCCATTTTTTTTGTGTAATATTTCATTTAACTCACGCTTTATCTCACTGATAATTTTCTTATCTTCCATAACAAGTTCAGCTGATTCGACAGCTTTGTTTAGTTTACTGCTGATGTACTCTTTTAAAAGCTCAAAGTCTGCAACTATTAGAAGACCAAGTCCTTTTTTATCTTGACCAACTAGCATAGCATCTGTTATATATGGAAAAATTGAAAGAGCTGATTCTATTCTACTTGGGTCAACGTTTTCTCCACTTGAGAGAACTATGATTTCTTTTGAGCGACCGGTTAAAATAAGCTCACCACCAATAGTAAGTTTTCCTAAGTCCCCGGTCTTTAAATAACCATCATCAGTAAAAGTCTTTTTAGTTTCTTCTTCATTGTTATAATAACCACTCATTACTTGAGGACCTGTTATCTCAATCTCTCCGGCTACGCCAGCATCTAAGATATAACCAAACTCATCTACTACTCTAAGCTTTGTTCCTTCGAATGCTGGTCCAACAGTACCAAATATATCGCAGTTTAAACCTCTTCCAGTAATTAGAGGAGATGCTTCTGTCATTCCGTATGCATTTACTATACGGATGCCAATAGCATCTATCCATTCATCTACATAATCCGGAAGCGCGCCTCCACCAGAGATAGCTAGTTTTAATTTTCCACCAAATTTTTTCTGCACTAGAGATAGTTTCTTTTTTGCTATTAGGTAAAAAGGAAAGAGAGTAACAACTTTTATAAATGGGATGATTTTTTTTCTAAAAGCTACAAGAGGAGAATCTACTTCAAACATTGGTAGTTGGTTTCGAAGTATTCTTAAGTTCTTTTTGTAAAGTTTTGAAATCTCTATAAGAGTATTGAAAATTGCAGCTTTTGTAGGGTCTTTGGATAAAGTGTTTATGATTTTGGCATACATTGATTCCCAAAGTCTAGGAACTGTTGCTACCATGGTTGGTTTGTAACACTCTAAGTCAGCCGCAAAAGTTTTAATACTAGAGTAAATTATTTTAGAACCTTTAGATATTGCTACATATTCTGCTGCACGCTCAAATACATGCCAAGATGGAAGAATAGATAACCACTCATCACTGTGTTGTAATTTTATAGCGTCAGGGATTGTGTCTACATTGTACATCATGTTTGTGTGGTTTAGAAGTACACCTTTTGGTTTACCTGTTGTTCCAGAAGTAAATATAATAGTAAATACATCTTCCATCTTATGAAGTGTTTTGTAACTCATAAATTTTTCTATATCATCTTGAGAAATAGGTTTTTCATTTTCAAGTATATTGGCATAATCATCAAGAACAAACATTGAAGATAAATTTAACTCTGCTAACATCTCTTTGTGAATATTTAGTGTTTCATCATTCTCAATAATAATATATTTACATTCTGAAAGAGACATGATGTACTGTAATTCATCAGTCGGGGTGTCAGTTCCTCTTGGTACACCAATCGCCCCTAGGGCAAGAAGAGCAAAGTCGGTCATAATCCATTCGTATCTGTTGTCAGATACGAACATTACTTTGTCTCCTTTACTCATACCTTTTTTTTCAAAGGCTTTACAAAGAAGTAAAACATCATCGAAAAGCTGTTTATAGGTAACTCTATATTCAGCATTTTTTATTTTATAAACAAATGCAATTTCATTGTTATATTTATTGGTTACATCTAAAAACATATCAAATAGTGTAGTTTTATTACTCAATTTATATATCCTGTTCTTTTTATTTGTTTGTTGGGTCTAGTTCAGCTACAACATCATCTAAGATTGAAAAGAGCTTATCACTCTCATCTTCCATAGCTACAAAGTTGGAGATAATTGTATCTTCTACTTCTTTACTAAGTATAGAGTCTTGACTTATTAGATTTATATTTTTCAGTACATTTGTATGAACTAAAACATGAGGGGCCTCAATCTTTGAGTAGTTTAAAGTATGTCCAAATTTTTCTTTACCTTCTTCAATGTACCATTTACCTAAACGACATTTTTTATGGTCACCAAATCCAGTTGTATCTTTTTGAGAAATAACTGCTGCATAAGCATTTGATTTAAATAGAATATGGTCAATTTTTACAAGCACCATAAAAAGAGAATCTTTAATAAAACCAGCGTATTTTGCTGATCCTTGTGCATTAGTGAAAAAGCCTTCTAGGGTGGAAGAAAACTCTTTTATTGTTTGAGTTGCATTGTTGACTATGCTTGACATATCTTCTGCATTAGAGCTAATTTGGTTGGTTTCTTGTTGTAATGTTTGTATAGTTATAGATATTTCTTGAGTTGATTTTTGAGTTCTCTCAGCAAGTTTTCTAACTTCATCAGCAACAACGGCAAAACCACGTCCGTGTTCACCTGCGCGGGCAGCTTCAATAGCAGCATTTAGAGCAAGTAAATTAGTCTGTTCTGCAATGTCTTTAATCATATCTGCAATGGTAGAAATTTCATTTGATCTCTCAGACAATGAATGTATATTTTCACTTGTATCTGATACTTTTTCACTTAAATCATTAAACATTTCAGATACATTTTGCATAGAGTTTAAACTTTTACTTGCATCTATAGATGTTTGTTCCGACATTTCAGAGATTGTGTTGACTTCATCAGAATTATTTAAAAGGTTATCTTGAATTTGTGTTAAAGCATGAGAAATTCCACCGCCAAGATTAGTTAGTTTTTCAGTAAAGTTTCCTCTAAGCTGTGCTTTATACCCTGCCTCAATAGTTTTTACTGAGTGGTTAATAGCTTCTGCTGCTTCTTTGAAAACTTTGTTTAGACCATCAGTATGTGCATAGTATGAAATGCTTGTATCTTCAGCAACCTTGACAGCTTTAGTTGTTTCTTCTATGTATTGTTTTAACTGCTTCATCATTGAGTTAAACTCACAACCCATTGCGTTTATTTCACCGTTTCCTACTTCAAGGGCAATTACATCAAAATTACCATGGCTTACTTTATCTATAGACACAGTTACTGATTCAATAGATTCTCTTACAACTAGCAATTGCATACGTAGGTATAGTGCTAATGAAATGTGGACAATAGTCATAACAACAAGAGTTGCAGAGAATTCTAGAAAGATTGCTTCAAAGATAAAACCTAATACAAAAATTATTAATTGTAATAGATTTGAGTTGGCTACATTTTGTAGAGTTGATTTGTTCATCTTTTTTCCTAAGTGTTATGTTTGAGACATTTGAGTGATACCGTTATTTGCAGTGTATTCTATCTAATTGTTAATAAGATTATTGCAATAGAATTATAAATTATTTACTTTCCAAAAAATTTATAATAAAAATCTTTAATTGTTCTCATTTTTGTACGGCTGATAGCTAAATTGCCTTTTTCGATTTTCCCACTTGTTACGGTAGTTCCGGCTGCTATCATAACATCATCTTCTATCTCCACTGGAGCTACAAGTTGACAATCACTTCCTACGAAAACATTTTTACCAATTATAGTTTTATACTTTTTTATGCCATCATAGTTACAAGTGATTACACCAGCTCCTATATTTGTTCCTTCATCTACCTGAGCATCTCCAATATAACTTAGATGTCCAGCTTTTACACCTTTAAGGGTACTTTTTTTAACTTCTACAAAATTTCCAATATGTGTATCTTCTATGCTCGAAGCAGGGCGAAGATGAGCAGATGGACCAACATCTGAGTTCTTAACGATGCTATCTTCTATAACACTTCCTGCTTTTATATGAGAGTTTATTATTTTAGTCTTACCAGTTAAACGACATCCATTTTCTAAGATACATTCACCTTCAAATGTTACTGATTCTTCTATATAAATGGTTGAAGGCAACTGCATGATTACACCAGTTTCCATCCAATATTCTTTGATTTTATCTTGCATAATAACTTCAGCATCTGCTAAATCTTTTTTAGAGTTTACCCCTTTGAATTTTTCTTCATTTACTAAAAGTGGAAAAATTTTCAAGGAATCTGTTCTTGCCATAGATACAATGTCAGTAAGATAATATTCTTTTTGTACATTATCGTTGCTAAGTAGTGGAATGTACTTTTGTAAAACACTTTTTGAAAAAGTATAGATTCCAGCATTTACAGTAGTTACTCTTAACTCATCAACAGATGCATCTTTTTGCTCAACTATCTTTTGCACTTGCTCGTCTTGTATAATGACACGACCATAACCACTTGGATCTTGTAAATCAAAAATAGACATGATAATATCAGCATCTGAACTTAAAAAGCCTTGTAATGCATCTGAGGTAATAAGGGGCATGTCTCCGTTTAAAACTAAAACTTTCTCTTTCTTCGGTTTAATTCCCATCATTGCTCCACCAGTTCCTGGGAAGTTTTCAACATCTTGGATTACAAAGTTAATATTTTCAAATAGTGAAGTGATTTCTTGTATGACTTCATCTTTTTGATGAGCTACAACAACAGTAATGTCATTTGAAATTTCTAAAGATGATTTGATGATATGATAAAGCATAGGTTTTCCACATATGTTATGAAGAACTTTTGCTTTTGCTGATTTCATACGAGAACCTTTTCCCGCAGCTAAAATTACTATACTTATTTGATCTTTATTCATTTTTGTTTTTTACCTAATTTGTCAATTTTATTTATTGTGAATTTATCCATTATAGTTCCTTCTATCGATATAAATTTAGAAGTTAGAGTAGTTGGTGTTATATCAA
>JBLIEY010000168.1:0-4874 GCA_047633475.1 Sulfurimonas sp. | reverse complement strand
CTTAAAAAAGAAATCAAAAGAGGTTTCTCATCAAGTCCAACTTGTGAAATAGGTTTAAGTGAAAATAGTGGAATCGATTATAACTCAATCTTTCATCTTATAAATAGATGTACAAGAGCTGTTTAGGCTAGCATTTCTAAAAATAGCAAGTCCCTTTTAGGCTTGCTATTTTGTAATAAAGGTAAGAGAAACTATTTCTTGCAAAGTTTGTACGAAGACGAAGTTACCAATAAAGTCACAGCCACTTTCATAAGCACCAATCCCTTCAGTATATGCTGGGTATTCTCCCCACATAATAATTATAGATTTACTTGCAGAACTTAAAAGTGCGATTGTTATAGCACGGAGAATGATATTTTTTTGTGTAATCTTCTTATTATTTTGATGTATAAAAGTAGTATAATACTTACACAAAGAGCATCTTTAATGATATTATAAAATAGATATAAATTTAATTAGGAATTAAAATGAAAAATCAGCATAAAAATATTGCAATGTTTATAGATAGTGACAATGTAAGTTCTAAATATATAGAAAGTATATTCGATGATTTGTCTCAGTATGGAACTGTAAATATTAGAAGAGCTTATGGAGATTGGAAAGACAATAAACTTCAAGGTTGGGAAAATATTTTACAAGATTATAATATTCAACCTATTCAGCAATTCGCTTATACGAAAGGAAAAAATGCAACTGACATAGCTATGATAATTGATATTATGGATACTATGTATACAAAGGAACTAGAAGCTGTAGTACTAATAACTAGCGATAGCGATTTTACTCCTATTGTTACAAGAGTATTATCTGATGGATTGACTGTTTATGGATATGGTGAATCTAAAACTCCTATGGCATTTGTAAATGCATGTTCTCAATTTATATATGTTGAAAAATTAAGTGTTTTAGAAGATGATGAAATTATAGAAGATGCTCCTAGATATAAGAAACATCCAGCTGTTACCGAAGCTGTTACTAAATATGCTGGAAACAATTATGATATACAAAAAGACTTTAAACTTATTAATTTGCTTAAGCAGGGGGTTGAGAGAACATCAGATGAACAAGGATGGGCAGATGTGAAAGATATGTCTTTTTACATAAGAAAAAACTCTTCTTTTTCCCAGGTTAATTATGGTTTTAAAAAAATTGGAGATCTTATCAGAGCAACAGAAATATTTGATATGGAATATCTTGGAAGCAGAAAAACTCAACTAATGATTAGAATAAAAGACGAATATAATAAATAGAACATTAAGCTAATTGTCAGTCTTGGATATTTTTTATCAGACTGACAAAAAAGTTTTACTTAGCTTCAACCCCTTCTAACTCAATTTCTAACTTAATTGTATCGCCTACTACAAAACCACCTGTTTCTAAAGCTTTGTTCCATGAAAGATTAAAATCACCTCTGTTGATTTTACCACTTAAAGAAAATGCCGCAACTGCCATACCGCGTGGGTTTTTGTTGCTTCCACCAGCCTCATAGTCCAGTTTAATTTTTTTAGTGATTCCTTTCATTGTAAAATCACCATAAACTTCATCACCATCAACTTCTAAAAGTTTAAAGGTAATTAAAGGATATTTTTCTGAGTCAAAGAAATCACTAGATCTTAAATGCGTATCTCTTTTAGCATTTGCTGTATTGATTGACTTTACTTCAATAACACCATCTAACTTTTTTAACGTATTCGTTTTTTCATCATATTCAAATGAACCACTAAATTCACTAAAATTACCTTTTACATTTGAAATCATCAAATGCTTTACTTTAAAACCTACATTTGAGTGACTTACATCCACATTGTAATTACCAGCAATTAAACTAACTGCTGAAAATATACCTATTACTAAAAGTTTTTTTACTTGCATCGTTTTTCCTTAATTTATATATTTTAATACAAACTTTATCAAGTATAATCTTAGCAATCTATTATTTATTTTACTTAACTTTTAAAACCAGAATAATAAGTTTTTTTGATAATATTATGAAATATAAAGAGCTTACTAGTCTGATAAAATTTTAGCATAAGTAAAAATAAATATTCGCAAATGAAAATCTCTTATTATTTAGGTAAAATATTAAAAAATATTATTTTAGGAGTTTATATGTCAAAAGATTGGAAAGTAGAAACCATAGCAATTCAAGGTGGTTACAAACCTAAAAATGGAGAGCCTAGAGTTTTGCCAATTTGTCAAAGTACAACGTATAAATATGACACAGCACAAGCAGTTGCAGATTTGTTTAACCTTGATGTTGCTGGACATATGTATTCAAGAATAAGTAACCCTACTTGTGAAGCCTTTGAGAACAAGATGGCTGAATTAGAGGGTGGAGTTGGAGCACTTGCTACATCATCTGGACAAAATGCCACTACTATCTCTATTACAAACATTTGTACTGTTGGCGATCATTTTGTAGCTATTGGTGCATTATACGGTGGTACAGTTTCGCTGTTTACAAATACACTTAAAAAAATGGGGATTGAAGTATCACTTGTAGATGCATCTCTTAGTATTGAAGAATTGAAAAAATATTTTAAGCCAAATACTAAAGCTTTATTTGGTGAGACTATTGCAAATCCTGCACTTGATATTTTAGACTTTGAAAAGTTTTCTACTCTTGCTAAAGAGATGAATGTGCCGTTTATAGTTGACAATACTTTTGCTACACCCTACTTATGTCGTCCACTAGAACATGGCGCAAACATTGTAATCCACTCATCTACAAAATACATAGATGGACACGCAACAAGTGTTGGAGGAATTATTGTTGATGGTGGAAACTTTGATTGGAATAATGAAAAATTCCCAGAATTTGTAAATCCTGATCCAAGTTACCATGGCATCGTTTATCCTGAGAAATTTGGAAACTTAGCGTATATAGTAAAAGCAAGAGTTCAATGGATAAGAGACCTTGGTTCTTACCAAACTCCTATGAATGCATTTTTAACAAATATGGGACTTGAAACTCTACATGTTAGAATGGATAGACATTGTGAAAATGCACAAAAACTTGCAGAGTTTTTACAATCACATGAAAAAGTAAGCTGGGTAAATTATCCTGGACTTCCAAGTCATAAACATTATGAAAGATCAAAAAAATATCTAAAGGGGAATAGTGGTGTTCTTACATTTGGCGTGAAAGGTGGAGAGAAAGAGGGTGAGATTGTTATGAATACACTTAAACTTGCTGCTATTGTTGTTCATGTTGCTGATGTTAGAACCGGTGTTTTACATCCTGCTAGTATGACTCATAGACAACTAAGTGATGAAGAAAAACTAATAGGAGGAGTGACTCCTGACTTAATTAGGGTTACTGTTGGAATAGAGCATATAGATGATATTATTGCAGACTTTGATCAGGCATTGAGTAAAATATAAAGTTAGTGGAGTATATTTTATACTCCACTCTTATTCAAATGTTTCTTTTATAAACCCACTACCTAAAACTTTATTGTCATCATAAAAGACAGCAACTTGTCCTGCAGCTACCCCGTCTACTTTATTATCTAAAGTTATTATGGCTTCATTATCTTTTATCAGTACTTTACAACTTACTTTATGTGTTCGGTATCTTAATCTTACTGTGCATTCAAACTCTGTTTTGTCTATGAACAGATTGAGTGTATCTATAAGCACTTTTGATACACCAAGATCTTCTTTTTTACAAACTACTAAGGTATTGGTATCAGGATTTATCTCTTTTACGAAGTGAGGTTCATGTGCTCCATTAACTGTGAAGCCTTTTCTTTTTCCTATCGTGTAGTGCATATAACCTTTGTGAGTTCCAACTTCATTTCCATCAGCATCTAAAACTTTTCCTGGTAAGTCTATATTTGTGTGTTTTTCAATAACATCTGTATAAACATTTTCCACAAAACATATCTCTTGAGACTCTTTGTTTTGAGCTATTTCTTTTATAGCGGGTAGGGTACTTCCAAGTTTTATGATATCTGTCTTTTTATACTTATCCATTGGGAAGATAAGATGCTTTAGAACATCTTGTTTTATCTGCGCTAAAAAATAGCTTTGATCTTTAGTCTCATCTTCTGCTTCATATATGAACTCACCATCTGTTTTTACATAGTGACCAGTTGCTAAAAGCTCAGCTCCTTGTTCCCTTGCGAAGTCAAGCAAAGCTCCAAATTTAATAGTTCTATTACACTTTACACATGGATTGGGAGTTTTGCCTTTGATGTATTCACTAACAAAGTAGTCATATACTTCTTTTTTAAACTTATCATTAAGGTCAAGTATATGATACTCGATTCCCAAAGAGTCCGCAACTTTTTTGCCAGACTCTATGTTTTTCTCATGGTATCCCTCTACAATGTTGTGGAGTTTCATATATACTCCTACAACCTCGTATCCTTCTTGTTGTAAAAGGTATGCTGTGACAGAAGAATCTATCCCACCACTCATACCTACGATTACTTTTTTATTCATAATATTTTCTTCTTTTAAGAGTCTAATGCAGTTTTTAAATCTGCTATCAGGTCATCTGCATTTTCTAGACCAATACTTAGTCTAATAAGACCTTCAGTAATACCTATTTTCTTTTGTTCATCAAGTGGAATCTGCTGATGCGTAGTTGAAGATGGATGTGTGATTATTGATTTAGAATCACCAATGTTTACAACTATAGAAAATATCTTTGTACCATCAAGCACCTTCCAAGCTGTATCTTTATCAGCAACTTCAAAACTCATAAGACCGCTACATAAACCATCATTAAAATACTCATTTGCTAAAGCGTGGTAAGAATTTGATTCTAATCCTGGATAGTTAAGATTAAACACTTTTGGATGTGACTCTAAAAATTTTGCAACTTTAAGTGCATTACTAGAGTGTTTTTCTATTCTAAGGCTTAA
>JBLIEY010000167.1:0-4890 GCA_047633475.1 Sulfurimonas sp. | reverse complement strand
CTATGATTTCTTTATAGAGTTCCAAACTTTCAAGGGCTTCCTCTTCATCAATTTTGTTCATAATAAAACCGATGTGAAGTAGTACATAATCACCCACAACGACATCTCCATCAGCAATAAGATCTAAACTTGCTTTTCTTTGCACACCCATAGTATCAACTGTTGCAAGATTTAATTCTGCATCTATCTCTGTAACTTTTGATGGTATAGACAAACACATTATCTCATCTCCATTTTGAACTTAATCCACTGTGCAACTTTTTTGAGACTTTCTTCATCTTTAGTACTTACTTCAAGAATATCAACATTTGGTTTTAGTTTTCTTGCATCTGCTTTTTCTTTTTCAATGTCATATTCAAAGTATGGAAGAAGATCTGTCTTTGTAAATAAAATCAAATCTGCTTGACGAAACATTACAGGATATTTTGCAATCTTATCTTCTCCCTCAGGAATAGAAACTAGAACTATGTTTAAGTGGCTTCCAACATCATAAGATGCAGGACAAACAAGATTTCCAACATTTTCAACAAAGCAAACATCTATTTTTTCTAAGTCAATATGATGAAGAGCTTTATGGACCATAAAAGCATCTAGATGACAAGCTGAACCAGTTTGAATCTGATGAGCTTCTATGCCTTTAGCCTTAAGTCTGTCAGCATCTCTACTTGTCTCCAAGTCTCCTTCAACTACTCCAAACTTGAAATCAGCAACATCTGATAAATATTCAAGGAGTGTTGTTTTACCACTTCCAGGTGAGCTCATAAGATTTATGCTTAGTACATTCTTATCATCAAAATGTGTTCTAATATGTTCTGCTTCTTGATCATTCTTATCTAAAATTTTTGTAATAATAGAAATAGTTTTTGGATCATTTAACTGAGGATTATCATGTAGATGCTGATGAGCATCTTGATGTTCAGATGAACTTCCATGAGAGTGACTATGTCCGTGAGAATGTCCAACGCTATCTGTTATACTACAACCGCAATCTTTACACATATTTATATTCCTTAATTTTATTTTACTTGGTTTCCTTCGCGAGGAAGCCATCGGCACTTGTGCCTCTTTAAATTATTTTTTTATCCTAAAATCATGTTTGAGCCTACAACTACTGAAATTATGCCAGCCGTTGCAAATACTCTTTTTAAATTTTGTTTTGAATTTAATAAATTTTTATTAATGTACAGTATTACACTACCAAAACCTACAAAGATAACCATAACACCCAAAGTGAAGGCAAAAACCATTGTTAAATCAACACTATGTGCTTCTACAGCCCCCAATGTTACCAACATTCCTCTTACTCCACCTATTCCCATAAGTGCGCCTATTGTAAAAGCAGAGCTTGTATCTCTATTATTGTGCTCATGATTTTTCCCAAACCAAATATGAATATGTTCTTTACCTTCGTGAATATGTTTTTTAATTTGTATTCGGTCACTGTAAACCATAAACAACAAGTAAACCCCCATCATCAAGATAACAGATGCAGAGATTAAATCTCCATAACCCAAAATGGACTCACTTATGTGATAAGTATCTAAGATTTTTGCAAATATAAATAGAGTTAAGCCATGACCAATAGCGAACAAAGTTGTAATCGTCATAGTTTTCTTTTTGCTTTTACCAATAGAAAAATCAGCTATCGCTGTCAAATGATCTGGACCAAATGCGTGTAAAATACCGTACCAAAATATAAGTAATAAACCTAAATTTTCCATATATAAAACCTTTTAAAGAAATAATTATTAATATATTACTTTTTTTTATTTAAAAGTAAAGTTAATTTATGTAGTTCTTATATACTTTTGGCACTAATATGATAGAATATGTCTATGAAATGCGTATTTTGTAATAATAAAAAGTTATACATTCTAAAGTCGGGACAAGCTAAGTGTTCTCTTTGCAAAAAAAAGTTTTCTCCTAAGAAGATGAAAAAAGACTTAGAACTCATAGAATGTTTTATACAAAACATGACTGCGAACCAAACTGCTACAAAACTCGAACTTAATTATATAACCGTTAAAAAAAGCTTTCATATCCTTAGAAAACTTATTGCTAATTATCTCGAAGAAGAGTATAGAGACAAAACTGTCTTCGAGTATGATGAATATGTATACTTAGAAAAAAGTAAAAAGAAAATAAAAGAAAATATTTTCGACGCACAAAACTTTTTAACATTTCATTATGAAGACAAAGTTTACAATTTACTCATGCCTAATTTAAACAGACATAAAAATCAATTTTTAAATGATGAAGTAGATAAAGCTTACTTTCAAGAATTTTCAAAATTTATGATGTTCAACAAGATATCAAAAATACAAAAAAAAGATAACATTATTACACAGTTTTGGCTATTCTTTGAAAATTCTATTTTAAAATACAAAGGGATTAAACATGAAAACTTTTTTTACTACCTAAAAGAGATTGAATTTAAATTTAACTATACTCCCCAAGAGCAACTTCAGATATTAAACCATTCACTTTACAAATACTTTTAACTATATTTAGATAAATAATAATACAACTGACCCAAAGCTATACCACCATCATTAATAGCAGTTTGCTTTTGATGATGGTATTTAATCTCTTCTTTTCTAAGTCCAGATGCAATGAGGTTTAGTAAGGTTTTATTTTGAAAAACTCCTCCACTTAGAATAACATCCATCTTTTGTTCTTTTGAAATTTCAATCACTATCTTTACCAGTGTATTTATAAATTTTGATATTATTTCTTTGTCAAAAAAATCGAAATCAATATCTATAATTGAATCTACAATATTATATTCAAAGGCATCTGTAACATTTGAGTTATAGTTTTGCTCACACATTAATCCTGCTTCACCCTCATAGGTTTGAAACTGAAGTAAGTTAGCAAAACTTGCAATTGCGTCAAAGAGTCTACCAACTGATGAACTAAATGGAGCATTGAGATTTTTAGTGTGGCTTTGATGTAGGATTTTAATTTCACTCTCTTTAAAAGACTTCACTAACTCTGAATCTAAACTAAGGACTTCATCCAAAGAGTAGTTGTCAAAAAGCATACTAAGAGCAACACGACGAGGTTCTTTTATGGCCTTCTCTCCACCTAGAAGTTTTACTGGCTTGAAGCTATACTTACGTGTATCTCCGACAAATATTTCTCCACCCCAAAGTTTCCCATCATCACCATATCCAGTACCATCAAAACTAAAGCCCAAATAATCACCCTTAAGACAAAATTCTGCCTTACAAGCATAAATATGTGACAAATGATGTTGAACTTCTATAAGGTCTTTATCTTGTTGTTTAGCCCACTTTGTTGTTTCGTAGTTTGGATGCATATCATGGACTATAACATCCGGTTCAAAGTCATAAAACCTTTTAAAAGTTTCAATAGTTCTAAGAAAAAAATCAAAAGCTTTTAATGAATCTAAATCACCAATATGAGGAGAAAGAATCATACTATCTTCAATAACAAAAGCTATAGAGTTTTTTGCATTAGCACCAACTGCCAAAATTCTTTTTTTACTTTTAAACGGAAGTTTTATAACCTTAGGTGAATAACCACGAGAGAGTCTTAGCATCTGTATATCAGAATCTACAACCTGAACTAAAGAATCATCCACAGCATTTACAATATCTCTATCAAAATCAAGAACAAAATCTACAAAAGCAAGTTTACTTTTAATATCTTCTGACTTAGTGATAATAGGCTCACTCCAAAGGTTAGCACTAGTTGCAACTATTGGGTTTTTTAGCTTGGCAAATAAAATATGGTGAAGAGCTGTATATGGTAAAAAGCACCCTATTCTGTCTATGCTAGGGGCTATCATTTTTGAAATATCTAGCTTTGCATCTAGCTCTTTTTTTAAAATCACTATTGGTGCTTCTTTTGAGCTTAAAAGTTCTTCTTCTTTTTTACCTACAGATGCTAAGAGCCTAACTTGATCTAAATCTTTACACATTATTGCAAGTGGTTTTGTGGGTCTGTTTTTGTGCTTTCTTAATCTTAGTATAGCTTCATCATTAGTTGCATCACAAACTATGTGAAATCCACCTAAACCTTTAATGGCTACTATTTTTCCACTTTGTATAAACTCTAATGTTTTTTCTATACTATCTGATAATGTAGGTCCACAATCATTACATGAGATTGGTTGTGCATGGTAACGTCTATCTTGTGGATTTGTATATTCATCTTCACATGAAGCACACATTTTAAAGTTGCTCATAGAAGTATTTTCTCTGTCATAAGGGATGGTTTGTATTATGCTATACCTTGGTCCACAATTTGTGCATGTGGTGGCAAAATAATTGTAATACTTGTGTTTATGTTGAGAAAAAATATCGCTTAGACAATCTTTACATATAGACATATCTGGAATCACAGATGCTACTTTTGAGGAATTGTTAGAATTTAGTGTACTGTTAATTATCTCAAATTTTTGAGCATAAAGAACTTCTACTTCTAGTCGTTTTATTTTATCAATGCTAGCTAAGGGAGGGAGTCTATGAGAGTTTAGTATTTTTAAAAAATTTTCTACTTGTTGGATATCTCCTTCAAGTTCTAAATCAACACCTTCTTCACTATTTTTTACAAAGCCTTTTAGCTTTAATTCATTTGCAATTTTATAAACAAATGGACGAAATCCAACTCCTTGAACCTGTCCAAATATTTTAAAGTTAAATCTTTTAATTATTGAGTAATTCGTTTCCGCCATATCTAATATTTATCCCATCTACCGGTAATTGTTTGTTAAAAAACAGTGCATGATTCACTGAAATTTCTTTATCTAGTTTAGCAAAAAGATGTTTATTTCCAAGTAATGAGCCAGATGCAACAACAACATCATGGTTCATACTTTGCGTTATCTCATCAAGCTGAGCAGATATAAACTCAACAAAACTC
>JBLIEY010000166.1:0-4909 GCA_047633475.1 Sulfurimonas sp. | reverse complement strand
CACTTTCACTTAAGTATGGTTGCGTAATGTTTTTTTCTTTTATCTCTGATTTAAGAGCTAAATCTAACCACTCAAAACTCAAAGATAAAGAATTTGATTTTCTATTTGAAGAAGATACAAGTGGTGAATATGTAGTTTTTGATACAGAAACAACAGGCTTAGACACAAAGAAAGATGAGCTACTTTCTATAGGGGCAGTTAAGATAAAAGATAACAAAATTCTTACTTCACAAACTTTTGAAGTATTTATAAAAACTTCGGGTGATATAAGCTCTAAAAGTATAGAAATTCATAGAATACGTCCTATTGATCTAAAAAATGCAGAATCAATTGAGACAGCTTTATATAGTTTCTTACGCTTTATCGGATCGCGTCCATTGATTGGATATTACTTAGAATTCGATATAAATATGATTAATAAATACATAAAACCGATGCTAGGTGTTACTATTCCCAACAAAAAAATAGAAGTTTCGGAAATCTATTTCGATAAAACAATTTCCTTAATTCCTCAAGGAAATATTGATTTACGATTTGATACAATCTTAAAGAATTGTAATGTCCCAGATATGGGCGCGCATAACGCTGTAAATGATGCCATCATGACAGCGATGATATATTTAAAACTAACAAAGGAAAAATAAATGTCAGATAAAAAACCAGTTTTTAAGCCAAACAAAGAGTTCGCAAAGAATGCAAATATTAAAAATATGTGTGAGTACCAAGATCTTCAAGATAGAGCAATGGAAGATTATGAGGGTTTTTGGGGTGATTTTGCGAAAGAAAAAATTGACTGGATGGAACCATTTACTAATGTTTTAGATGAAAGTAATGCACCATTTGTAAAGTGGTTTGATGGTGGAAAGTTAAATGTTTCTTGTCAGTGTGTTGACCGTCATTTACATGTTCGTAAAAATAAAGCTGCTATTATTTTTGAAGGTGATAGAGGTGATGTACAGACTATTACTTATTTAGATTTGTATAAACATGTAAATAGGTTTGCGAATCTTTTAAGAGAAGACTTTAATGTAAAAAAAGGTGATAGAGTTGTTATCTATATGCCGATGATTCCTGAAGCTGCTTATGCAATGTTAGCATGTGCAAGAATTGGTGCTATCCACTCTATCGTATTTGGTGGGTTCTCTGCAGAGGCACTTAGAGATAGAATCGAAGATGCTAAGGCAAAAATTGTTATTACAGCAGATGGTGCTTTTAGAAAAGAACAACCATATATGCTAAAACCTGTTGTAGATGATGCTTTAAAAGGTAAAACACCAGTTAAAAAAGTACTTGTTATACAAAGAAATCATGAAGACATTGAGTGGGTACCTGGTAGAGATTATTCATACAATGAAATGATTACTCAAAAAGCTTCTAAATGTGAACCTGAAGTTATGGATAGTGAAGATCCACTTTTCTTACTTTATACATCTGGTTCTACAGGTACACCAAAAGGTGTTCAGCATAATTCTGCTGGTTATATTCTTTGGGCTCAAATGACAATGGAATGGGTATTTGACGTTAAAGAAAATGATACTTATTGGTGTACTGCTGATATTGGTTGGATTACAGGTCATACATATATAGTTTATGGTCCACTTGCAATGGGTGCTACTACGATGATGTTTGAAGGTGTTATTACTTATCCAGATTCTGGTCGTCCTTGGAAAATGGTTGAAGACCATAAAATTAACCAATTTTATACAGCTCCTACAGCAATTCGTGTTTTACATAAAACGGGTGAACATGAACCGGCTAAGTATGACTTGAAATCACTAAAAGTTCTTGGAACTGTTGGTGAACCTATTGATCCACCGGCATGGAAATGGTACTACGAAGAAGTAGGAAAAGGTAATTGTGCAATCGTTGATACATATTGGCAGACTGAGACTGGTGGACATGTGATTTCTCCAATCCCTGGTGCTACTCCTATCAAACCTGGATGTGCTACATTACCACTGCCTGGAATAATGGCTGAAATTTTAGACCCTGCTACATGTGAAAAAGTTGGAATTGGTGAGAAAGGCTACATGTGTATTACTAAACCTTGGCCTGCACAAATTCGTGGTGTATGGGGTGATGAAGAAAGATATGTGAAATCATACTTTGGTGATGTTGAAAAAGATGGCAAACCAGTATATTTCTCAGGTGACGGTGCTATTTATGATGAAGATGGTTATATTACTATTACTGGTCGTACTGATGATGTTATGAACGTTTCTGGTCATAGACTCGGAACAGCTGAAGTTGAAGCTGCTATTTTGAAGCATCCAAATGTAGCAGAAGTCGCAGTTGTTGGTAAACCACATCCAATTAAAGGTGAAGGAATATTTGCATATATCGTTCTTAAGTGTGATGATGGTATTGCTGATGAAGTTGAAGAAGTTAAAGCTATTAATAGCATAATTAGAAAAGAAATTGGTAGTATTGCTCTTTGTGATGATATTGTATTTGCTCCAGGACTTCCAAAAACGCGTTCAGGTAAAATAATGCGTCGTATCCTTCGTTCTATTGCTAAAGGTGAAGAGATTACGCAAGATACATCAACTCTTGAAGATCCAAGTATAGTTGATAAAATAGTAACAATGGTTAAGTAGGCTATCCTACTTAACTTTTATAAAAATGCTATAATTTCATAAAAAAATATATAAGGTTTATTATGGAATTATGCGTTGCCCTCGACTTACCTACAAAACAAGAAAATTTAAACTTAATTCACAAAATCAAGGACTATGATGTATGGCTGAAAGTCGGACTTCGCACTTATATTCGTGATGGAGAAGATTTTTTAAAAGAGATTAAAAAAATAAATCCAGATTTTAAAATATTTTTAGACCTTAAACTTTATGATATACCAAATACTATGGCAGATGCTGCGGAGTCTATTATGGGACTTGGTGTTGATATGTTTAATGTTCATGCATCTGCTGGTAAGAGGGCTATGAAGACTGTTATGCAAAGAATAGACTCATATCCTTCAAGACCTATAGTTTTAGCTGTAACTGCTCTTACATCTTTTAGTGAAGGTGAGTTTATAGAAGTTTACGAAAATGGTATAGCATCTAAGGCTGATCAGTTTGCAAAAGATGCGTATGAAAGTGGTTTAGATGGTGTTGTATGTAGTGCTTTTGAGAGTGAATCTATAAAAGGTGTAACATCTAAAGAGTTTATGACTCTAACTCCAGGTATTCGCCCCTTTGGTGAAGATGCAGGAGATCAAAAAAGAGTTGCAGATATAGCTTTTGCAAAAAGTGCTATGGTTGACTTCATCGTTGTTGGTCGACCTATCTATCAAGCACAAAATCCAGCAGAAGTGGTAAAAAAGATTTTAAAAAAACTTTAGTTTTCTTTCCTGATTTTCCTAAGTAGCTCTTGAAATTTTAAAGAGCTACTTTGAATTTTATAAAGTTTGTTTTTACTATCTAGTCTATACACTCCACTATGATTTATAAAGGTATCTGCTTGTAAATCTTTTCTGATTTTAAGATTTAAAATTCTAAAGCTGAGATTGTCTAATATAAGAGGAGACACCCCCTCGTTTTTAAAATAACTCAAAACCATATGATAACCTCCAAGATACTTTTCATTTACTGTAGTTAAAAAAAGTTTGTCTTTTGTAAATCCAAGTTTTATCAATGTAAAGTACTTCATAATTACATAGTCTTCACAATCGCCGTAACCAGTAATAAGGAATTCTTTTGGAGAAGCCCAATAATCTTCTTGTTTTTGCATTATATCATCGTATTGTGGAAGAAGTTGATTTATATAAAAGTTCACTTTTATTAGTTGGTTCTCTCTTGAAAGTTTTCTATATGTAGATATAGTTTTTTGATAGTCTTCAGTCCTATTTTTAGCGATTAGTCCAGCATTTTTTTGTATATGTATTAGATCATTTTTTGTAAAGTGAGGATATGTATTTGCAAGTAGTAAAGTAGTGAATATAAAGTATATAAAGAGCTTAATTATTTGTCCTTTTTGATGCTTTGAAAAATTATAATATAAACTTGTTTGATTTAAGCTAATTGTTATACTAAAATGACTATAATTCCCGTCTTCAAATGGAGAAGTGGGTGAGCGGCTGAAACCACATCCCTGCTAAGGATGCGTAGGAGTAATCCTACCGAGAGTTCGAATCTCTCCTTCTCCACCATTGAAGACCTACTTTATATACAAACTACTAAACATTTTTTCTAAAATCAATTTTATTTTTTTAACTTTAAGTTAATCCATTGTACTCAGGTCCAATAGACATCTATTCTAAATTATTATATTATTTAATAATTATAAGTTTTCTAGGAGTCTGTTATGTCAAAAGTAATTGGAAAAATCGAAAGTATTGACGGTAAATTTTATGCAAAAGCTGAGGATGGTTCTCTTCGTGAAATCACAAAAGGTGATGAAATTCATGAAGGTGATAGTGTTGTAGGAGATAGTTCAAACAAAGCAATTGATAGTGTTATAATCAGTATGAATGATGGCTATGGAGATATCGTAGTTCTTGGAAATCAAGAACAATTGTTTGATTCTTCTTTAGCATCTGAAGAGTTTGATGAGAATGAAACAGTAACTCAACCAGGGTCGATTCAATCTATATTAAATGATATTGGTGATAATGTTGATGTTGATGATCTTGAGACTGCAGGCGGAGCCAGTGCTGCTCCTGAATCGACAGAGGGTGGTGAAGCTAATTTTGCTGCTGCTAATAATGCAAGTACTGATATTAATGCGGATTTACGTGAGCGAAAGTTTGATGATACTACAGAAGATAACCGTGGAGAAACAAACACAATAGTAGATACAGTAGATTTAGCAGCAGATGCAGGAACAGTTGGAATTGATACAGTTTCAGGTGATGATGTAATTAATGCAAGTGAAGATGATGCTCCAACAATTGAAGTAACAGGTACAG
>JBLIEY010000165.1:0-5267 GCA_047633475.1 Sulfurimonas sp. | reverse complement strand
AAGACGAGAGTCAATACGAAGTGCGTAATCGCTGTTTTGACACTACCATAGGCGGAGAACTTATTGAGTTTAAAGGAAGCGCTGAGCCTAGTGATGAAAACAATAATATGTCTAAGATAGATATGACTTACTTTTGGATTTTTACAAAACGCTATGAGGTTTACTATCTCGAAGATGACTACAGTACTGCGGTTGTGTCCGACAGTGAGTTTGAACAGTTATGGATAATGTCTAGAACACCAAAGATGCAAGAAGAAAAACTCAAAAAAATTCTTTCTCTTTTAGAAAACAAAATGGATTTAAAAAATCTTATATATACACCCCAAGATGCAAAAGGAAGATACAAATGAAAATAGCAGTAATTGGAGCAGGTATAAGTGGGCTTGGCGCAGCATACTTATTAAGCCAGAAGCATGAGGTTGATTTGTATGAGAAAGAAGCACGATTAGGCGGTCATGCACGAACAACTCAGGTTGAAGAAAATGGAAAAACTTTTGGAGTTGACACTGGTTTTTTAGTCTTTAACCATGAGACTTACCCTCTTTTAACTAAGCTATTTTCTAAACTTGATGTAAAGATAGAAAATAGTGACATGAGTTTTGGTTTTTGGGATAAAGCAACAAATATTGCTTATAATGCACAAACCCTTGGCGGTCTTTTCTTTCAAAAAAAGAACCTCTTTTCTTTGACGCATTATAAAATGATTTATGAT
The DNA here is from genome assembly GCA_047633475.1 of Sulfurimonas sp. Classification (GTDB taxonomy): domain Bacteria; phylum Campylobacterota; class Campylobacteria; order Campylobacterales; family Sulfurimonadaceae; genus Sulfurimonas. The sequence goes on along the minus strand of JBLIEY010000165.1, from coordinate 4,555 downwards.
ATTTTTGCTTTTAATAAAAAGGCAAATAATGATGTAGATAATGACACTAAAGAGCTTGATAAAAGTTTGGGTGAATACCTTGAAAACTTTGGTGAAGCATTTAAACAGAGATATATTTTACCAATGGGAGCAGCAATCTGGTCGACTCCAAGTGATAAAATGGATGAGTTTCCAGCACGTACTTTTTTACAGTTTTTTAAAAACCATGGTCTTTTGGGAGTGAGTACGCAGCATCAGTGGCTCACAGTTTCTAATGGCTCTATAAATTATGTAGAAAAAATTAAAAAGCATATTAGTGGAAAAATAGTTTTACAGAGTGATGTTGTGAAGATAAAAAGAAATTTTGAAAATGTAGAACTTCATCATGAAAATAAAGAGATAACTGTTTATGACAAAGTAGTTTTGGCTCTTCATGCTCCAGATGCCCTAAAACTTTTAGAAGATGCAAGTGAAACAGAAGAGGAAATACTCTCTCAGTTTTCATATAAGAAAAATGATGCACTTTTGCATACAGACCAAAATGCACTCTATGGGGATAAAAAAATCTATGCTGCTTGGAACTATAAAAATAATGAGGACAGAGACTCAGTTACACTTTCTTACTGGATTAACAGACTTCAAAACCTAAAAAGTGATAAAGAATATTTTGTATCACTTAACGAGATAGACTCACTTGAGCAAGTTATAGAGCGCATTAGTTATGAGCATCCGCAGTTTGATATACCTGCCATAAAAGCTCAGCAAAGTCGGCATCTCATTAATGGTGTTAATAATACATTTTATGCAGGGGCTTATTGGAGATACGGTTTTCATGAAGATGGACTTTGGAGTGCAAATACCATAGCTCAAGAGTTTGGATGTGCATTATGAGCCATCTGTTTTATGAGGGTGAAGTGTATCATAAGCGTTTCGCGCCAAAGATACATGAGTTTACTTACCCGTTCTTTCTTTTAGATATTGATGTAGGGAAACTAAGTGAGTTAAAAAACAGACTTTTTTCTCTTGACAGATTTAATCTTTTTTCTTTCTCTGCAAAAGATCACTTTGGAACGTCTAAAGACTTTCATCAAAACATTGCAGAAACTCTGAATAAATTTAATCTTCCTGCCACAGAGAAGATGCACTTTATAACTCTTCCGAAAATTTTTAACTATGTCTTTAACCCTATAAGTATTTTGATGCTTTTTAGTGAGGATAATCAGCCTACGAATATGCTTGTAGAAGTGCATAACTACAATGGTGGTCGTGTTGTATACCCTGTTAAACTTGAAGCAATCTCAGGGAATAAATATAAAGGAAGTGTCTTAAAAGATATGTATGTTTCACCTTTTTTAAAACGAGATGGGCTCTATAAATTTGTTATTTGTTTAGTAGATGAAAAGCTTTCTATCCATATTACTCTGTATGAAGATAACGAGAAAAAACTGATAGCTTTTTTTAAAGGTAGTTCAAAAGAGTTCAGTTCAAAGAGTGTCAAGGAACTTTTTTGCAGACATACATTTTTAACATTTTGGGTTGTAACAAGAACACTGTTTCAATCATTTAAACTGTGGCTAAAAGGCCTTAAATTTGTGAGAGTAACACCTCAAGATGAAATAAGGAGATACTAATGAAAGGCTTTTGGAATAATATGGGAGATAAATATCTTTGTAAAATTGAGATAGGAACTTTAGAAGTAGAGTTTCCTAATGGTATTAAAAAAGTGTATGGAGATAAAAAAGAGCCGTATGCAAATATAAAAATTCATGATAGCTCCTTCTTTCGTCGTCTTGCTTTTTATGGAGATATCGGTTTTGCCGAGAGCTATATGGATGGTGATTTTGACACAGACAACTTGCATGATTTGATAAAACTTTCTCTTATAAATTCTAAACAACTTGGAACAAAGAGTGAAGATTATAAGCAGAATCGCTTTACAAACCTGCTACCGAATTTTAATCGTGTTGGGCATATTATGCGTAAAAATTCTAAAACACGTTCAAAGAAGAACATCTCTGAACATTATGATCTTTCCAACGATTTTTTCAAGTTGATGCTCGATGAGACTATGATGTACTCTTCGGCTGTTTTTGATTCATACGAAGATGATTTGTATAGTGCACAAAAAAGAAAAATGGAGCACTTGGCAAAAAAACTTCGCATAAAAAAAGGTGCAAAAGTTCTTGAAATAGGATCCGGATGGGGAGCAATGGCACTTTATCTTGCGAAAGAATATGAGTGCGATGTTACTACTGTTACACTCTCAAATGAGCAAAAAGCATTCTGTCATGAGCGTTTTAAACTTGAAGATGTAGAACATAGAATAGGCATACTTTTAAAAGATTACAGAGACTTGGAAGGTAGTTATGATGCAATTATTTCCATAGAGATGTTTGAAGCGGTTGGGGCTGAATACTTTGATATATTTTTTAAAAAGTGCGAGAGTCTGCTAAAACCTAGCGGTATTTTAACGATGCAGGTCATCACTATTCCTGATCAGCGATACCAAGCGTATTCAAAAAGTACAGACTTTATACAGAAGTATATCTTTCCAGGAGGGCATCTGCCGAGTGTGAGTAAAGTACTTGATGTGACTACGAAGCATACAAGACTGAATCTTGTTCATATGGAAGAATTTGCAGAAGATTATGCCAAGACACTTAGAATCTGGGATCAAAATTTTACTGCAAGATTAGATGAAGTAAAAGCTCTTGGTTTTGATGAGTACTTTATACGTATGTGGAAGATGTACCTTAACTATTGTGAGGCGGCATTTATAACAAGAAATATTGGTCTTGTACAGTTGGTTTTTAGCAGAGATCAAAATATGGATTTAAATAGAGGATTAATAGCATGAAAATAAAATCATTTTTAGCCCTTTTGGCATGTGGAATTTTTGCAGGTTGTTCTTCTATGAATATAGAAGACTTTAACGGAAATACTCCAGAATTTGTTCCTCAAAACTATTTTAACGGGAAGATGAAAGCTTACGGAATAGTAAAAGACAGAAGCGGAAAAATAATACGCTCATTTACAGGTGATTTGGTTGGAAGTTGGGATGCGAATGGAGTGGGAACATTAGATGAGCATTTTCTCTATGATGACGGTGAAACACAAAAACGTATTTGGACGCTAAAGCCTACAAGTGATGGTAAAAAGTTTATAGGCACAGCCGGAGATATTGTCGGAGAAGCACCGATGGTGGCGAATGGAAATACCGTGATGATTGACTATACGATGCGTGTCCCTTATGGTGACAGTACTATAGATGTAAACGTAAGAGATTGGCTACATTTGCAGGCAGACGGTGTCATTATTAACCATTCTAAAATGAAGAAGTTCGGTTTGGAAGTAGGGCAACTAATAATTACAATTATAAAAGAAAAGTAAGATGCAAAGTACATACTTTAAAGAAAAAAGACTTAATAATTATTTATTTCAAGTGACATAAAAATAGTACCAACTTATAAAAAATAAGGTTATACTTTATTAAATAACGGAGGTATAAGATGAAAGTAGCAATTACCGGAGCTAGTGGATTTGTCGGTTCGCATCTGAGAAAAACTTTTACAGAATTTGTCAGTATCTATAGAAATGACAGTGAAGATGAGATTTTAGCTAAGCTTGATGGTGTGGATATTGTGTTTAACCTTGCGGGTGCGCCTATTGTTAAAAAGTGGAGTGAAAGTTATAAAAAAATTCTCATTTCCAGTCGGATAGAGACAACTAAAACTCTTGTAAAGGCTATAAATAAAAGTGAAGTAAAACATTTCATCTCTACTTCTGCTATCGGTGCTTACCCTGATAATGCTCCTTTTGATGAGAGTTTTATAGGGTATGGAAGTGACTTTTTAGCATCTATTACAAAGGCTTGGGAATCTGAAGCATATAAATGTTCTAAACCTACGGCAATTATTCGTTTTGGAGTTATTTTAGGAGCAGATGGAGGAGCATTAGCTCAAATGTTAACACCTTTTAAAATGGGATTAGGCGGCGTTATCGGTAATGGAACTATGATGACAAGCTGGATTGATATTCATGATTTAGTACGGATTTATGAGCATATTATAAGGAATGAACTTATTGGGACTTTCAATGCAACTGCACCACAACCTGTAAGTAATTATACCTTTACAAAAGCTCTTGGAAGAGCTTTAAGTCGCCCTACAATTTTGCCACTTCCTGAGTTTGTTTTAACACTTCTTTTTGGTGAGGGTTCTATAGTTCTTACTGGTTTCAAAGAGATTTATCCAAAAGCGCTTCTTGATAGTGGATTTGAGTTTTACTATCCAGATATCGACTCATCTTTAGCTAATATTTTGAAGTAAAGGTGCTCAAAATGAAATCTGTTTTTTAACTCTCATTTTGATTGCCTTAGCTCTTAGTGCTAAGGAATTACTCAAGAAAATTTTATTAGATAATGATTGAGATTAAAGCTAGTTTGTAGAGTGTTTATTCTCAGGATACAAATGTTGATTGATATGATGAATTGGTTAGAGACATTAAAAATATAATGTCACCTAAGGAATCAGATATAATTTATTGATGAAAGGTGAATCTTCTTAAGTGGTACCAG
>JBLIEY010000164.1:0-5400 GCA_047633475.1 Sulfurimonas sp. | reverse complement strand
CACAAGAAGCATCTATTTTTAAAGACTTAACGGTTGAAGACAATCTAATGGTTGCTGCGCAAGTTAGTATAAAAGGCAAAGAAGCTCAAGATGCAAGAATCTTAGAACTTCTGGATATGTTTAATATTGAACCAATTCGTTTTCGTAAAGGAATTAGCCTTAGTGGTGGCGAGAGACGACGTGTTGAAATCGCAAGAGCTTTGGTAAATAAACCAAAATTTCTACTTCTTGATGAACCTTTTGCTGGGGTTGACCCAATAGCTGTTATGGATATACAAAATGTTATTAAACAGCTAGTCTCTTACAATATTGGGGTACTAATTACAGACCATAATGTTCGTGAAACCTTGGCTGTTTGTGATAGAGCATATGTTATCAAAGCAGGTTCTCTTTTAGCATCTGGAACTAGTGATGAAATAGGAAAAAATGCTGATGTTAGAACACATTATTTAGGCGAAGAGTTTAAACTTTAATTTATGGCAGGATTAAGACAAAATACAAACGTAGAGACAAAGCATAAGCTTTCCAATACTCTACGTAACTGGTTGCCTATTTTACATTCAAGTCTTGGTGACTTGGGTGATGCTATGGCTCCTTTTGTTGAATCTAATCCTGTTGTAGAAGTTGAATCCGGTTATGAAGAAGAATTTGAAAAGAAAATCCCTAAAAAAATCATCAGTGGACAAGTCAGTAACTCACGTACAGAGCAAATAGAAGCTCTAACTATACAAAAAAAGTCTCTTTATGAAGTTTTGGATGAGCAAATTGGTAAACCACTCTTCCCAACACCTATCTCGCAAAAAGTAGCATTTTTTGTTGTAGAAAATCTTGACGAAAATGGTTACTATGAAGGTGAGAGCGATGCTTTTTGCAGTAAGAATAGCATATCTATAGATGAGTTTGAAAAGATTCGTATGAGGTTTGCCCATGTTGAACCAGTTGGTATTGCTGCAAAAGACTTAGCAGAATCATTTTTATTTCAACTAGATAGCTCAGACATAAATGATGAAGCTTATCCTCTGTGTGCAGAAATTATAAAAGATATTCAGGCTATTCATAACTTCTCAGACAAAGAAAACTTTAGTGAGGTTATGAGAGTTTTAGCAACATTTAAAAACCCACCATCTATTGAGTATCAAGAAGAATCGGCTCAGGTAGTGCCTGATTTGATGATATTTTTTAATGAGGAAGAAGGCATTGAAATAAAGTTAAACGATGCTTACTATCCGACTATAAAAATAGACACAAATTATAGAGTTAAGCATGAGTTTATAACGCAAAAAATTAAAGAAGCAAAGGGTTTAGTAGATGCTCTTGAGATGAGACGAGCAACACTTTATAAAGTAGGGTTAATGATTGTTGAATATCAGTATGAGTTTTTTACAGGAGGTCAGGTCATGCCCCTAACTTTAAAGACATTAGCCGATGAATTTGGGCATAATCCCTCAACAATTTCAAGAGCAATAGCCAACAAATATATAGCTTGTGATAGAGGTGTGTTCGCTATGAAAGAGTTCTTTACAACTGCAATAGATGAAGATGTATCAAATGCAGCGATTAAAGAGTTTTTAGTTGGTGTTGTAAAAAAAGAAAATCAAGAAAAACCACTAAGTGATATGAAACTTCTTGATTTGATACAAGAAAAATTCAAAGTAAAAATGGTCAGAAGAACAATAGCAAAATACAGAAAACAACTCAACATAGCAGGTTCAAGTGAAAGAAAAAAACTCTATCATTTACATTAAACAAAGATTAGATGCAGAAGCTAAAAAACGAGATAACGTTGATGAAGTTTCAGTAGATAGATTGGACCCAATTTTAGTAGCTCATCGCTATAAAGACCCTACAATTTCACTTATTTGTGCTTTGTTTGCATATGGAAATGTAAAACAGATAGTTGAGTTTTTAGACTCTTTAGATTTTGAACTTTTAAAAAAGAGTGATGAAGAGATAAAAGAAGCCTTAAAAAATCACTACTATAGATTTCAAAAAAGTGAAGATGTTATTGCATTGTTTGTTGCTTTAAAGCGTTTAAATGAGAAAAGCACATTAGAAGAGGTTTTTAAATCTGGCTATAACAAAAACTCAAATGTTATAGAAGGTATCAATGCTACTATAGAGATGCTAACTTCTCTTTATCCTCACTCAACACAAGGTTATAACTTTTTAACTTCAAAAATTACTACAAAAACAAAAGGTGCAGGGGCTTTAAAAAGATGGATGATGTTTCTTCGCTGGATGGTAAGAGATGATAACATAGATATGGGATTGTGGAGCGGTGTTAGCAAGGCTGACTTGATTATGCCTCTTGATACTCACACTTTTAATGTATCTAAAAAACTTGGACTTTTGCAAAGAAAAACTTATGATCTTCAAGCTGCTATAGAACTTACAGAGATGCTAAAAATATTCGATAAAACTGATCCACTGAAGTATGATTTTGCACTTTATCGCATAGGTCAAGAGAAAATTTTATAAGTAAAGGATAACAAGATGATAATTTATATACATGGTTTTGGAAGTAATGGCTTTGGTAGTAAAGCCAAGTCTTTTAGAAAATATTTTAAGAATATTGATGAAAACTTTATAGCACCATCTTTGTCTTATATTCCTGAGTTAGCTATAACAACATTAGAAGAGTTAATAGATTCTTATGATGGTGATGTAAAGCTTATTGGTTCTTCCCTTGGTGGCTTTTACAGCATCTACCTTGCTCAAAAGTATAATTTAAAAGCTGTTTTGATAAATCCTGCTATATTTCCTCATATAACACTAAAAAGAGTTTTAGGTAGTGCACCAAGCTTTTATGATGATAGTAGTTATGAGTGGAAGGAGTCTCACTTAGAGATGCTAAAAAACTATGAAACAGATGTAATAAATCAAGATAACTTTATGCTACTTACACAAAAGGGTGATGAACTGCTTGATTATAAAGAAGCTGTAGATAAGTTCTCAGATGCAAAGCTTTTTGTAGAAGAGGGAGGTAATCATGGTTTTAATGGGATTGAAAGACATTTTAAAAATATAGAAAATCACTTTAAAGCTAGTAAAGGATGATTAAAAGACTCATTGTATTACTAGTACTTATTCTTTTAGATGCTAATGCCACAACAGTTAAGATGCAAAACAAAGATAGTTGGAATATGGCTCATGATAAGAGCTTTATCTATGCACTAACAAGAAATTATAAACAAAAAAGTTATAAAATAGAAATATATGATAAAAACCTAAAATTCATAAACTCAAAGCAACTACGTATATCAAAATCATTTCTAAAAAAATATAAAAACACCTATGTTAAGATTTATAATAAACCAGAGTCTATAGCAGTAAGTGACAAGTATCTCTATATAGGAACAAGACAAAACATTATTTTCTATGATAAAAAAACTTTAAAGAGAATTAATGCTTATACTGTAGCTTCACCAGATATTTGGTATGATGAAAAAGAGAAGCTTTATGTTACTAGAACAAATGATGTTGAGCATTTTACAAATTACAAAGACTATATCATAGCTTATGGAGAGGGCGATAATATCTACATCTTTAAAGACGATAAGATAGTACGCACTATAAATATAAAAAAAGATTATCCTAAAAATATAACTCAAATTCACGACTATTTTGAAGGTACTAGAATAAATACGGTACTGGTTCATAAAGATAAACTATATGCAGGTAATTGGAGAGGTTTTGTTAATATTTATGATTTGAAAAGAGGTGTTTTTTTAGATCAAATAAGCACTATTGGTTTTAATAAAGAATATAAATATATCACAGCTGATGAAGTAAATTATATATCAGTTTATAAGAATAGATGGATATATATGGGACTTGATTATAAAGGTTTGTTGGTATTTGATACTAAAACAGATGAACTTAAGTCTATAAAAACCCTATTTAAAAAGCAAAGAGCCTATAGTAAGCTTTTTAAACAATACTTTGACAATACTAAATCAACTAGCATCTATAAAATGCTTTTTTATAAAGATAATCTTATATTTAGCGAGGTAAATAATAAGAAAGATAATCTACATGTATATAATCTTAAAACAAAAAAAATTCTAAAGAAGTTTAAAGAACATAAGGGAAGTATAACAAGTATGTTCATAGAAGGTTCTAAGCTTTTTGGACTTAGTAACGAAGGGTATATCTATAAATTTGATTTAAAAATTTATGATTGAAAAAGACAGATGATAGAGTGTGAAATTTTAGTAAGTTTTAGTAAATAGGACTTAAAAGAGTATATAGTAAATTATATAGTTATTGCTAGTCATTTTCCACCTTTGCTCTCATACTTTTTTTCTTAGCTTGTTGTTTCTTGGAGTTTAGTCTTCGTTTGACTCCACCTTTGGTTGATTTAGTCGGGATACGTTTCTTTTGGACGAGATTAACACTTTTGATAAGCTCAACAAGGCGTTGCATAGCTTCTTCTCTATTTTGCTCCTGGCTTCTATGCTCTAGTATACGAAAAACCTTAAAATATATCTTTTCGTGTAATGGAAGTGTATCTTTTAGTTAAGAGTTCCACTAAAAAATCATCTAAACTTACCAGCTTATAAAATGTTCCAAAACTTTTTAAGATTTGTGGGAATTTAGTATTTAAACTTTTTGAACACTTTGTGGAATAAGGAAAACTCAGTTGAATACTTTTTGTTCCAAAACATAGAGATAATTGAATAGTAGGCAGCTTATAGACAGTCACTTTTAAGTTTATATAACATTAAAGCATTAATTGTAAAACTATCAATAATTTTTCCATTTTTGACATAGTCAAGCAAAGTATTCATATCAATCCAGCTATAAGAAATAATATGTTCATCTGATTGAAGTTGTAAGTTATTAATTGATTGATTGATTGTTATTAAGAAGAACGAAACCTTAGATGCTAAAATTGCAGAATTTACAGCTATTTCACCAAGTTTATGGATACTGTCCATATTTAAATTATATGATATATCTGTTTCTTCTTTCAATTCTCTTCTTGCACAATCTTCTAACGATTCATTTAAATTTTTATAACCTCTGGGTAATTCTAAACTGAAATCGTTTATCCCATATCTATAATTTTCAAGTAATAAAAATTTATCATTATATTTACACAATACTACTGAACCAGGATTTATAGTGTTATTTTCAATAAGTTTAATGTGTTTAAATTTATTTTTAGTATTGGTATCTACAACATCATTATTTTGTACTTCAATATATTTACTAATAAAAACAACATTTTCTTTCTCTGTTTTTAACATATTTATTTGCTCCAATAATTTTAAATTGTTAGATAAAATAAACAATAATATATTGCCATTGAAAACAAAGATTATTAATTAATTTATTGTAACTAAGTATAGCTGAATCATTTATATCTACGTTCTCGTATATATTATTATTTTGTTA
>JBLIEY010000163.1:0-5452 GCA_047633475.1 Sulfurimonas sp. | reverse complement strand
GTTACGATAAAGATAATAAGAGACTTGATACACAGGTGCAAAAATACAGGACTATGATAGCTTCAAAGCCAAATTCGTTTAAAGAGTTTCTAAATGAAGAGGTAGATGGTTGGGAGAGTGAACTCTACCCTATACTTGATGATAGTTTATTAGATATGAGTATAGATGAGCTAAAGCCTAAACTACTTAGAACTGACTCTCTTTTTTCCATAGTATTAAATAAAGAGAATTTAAAGCGTATTCTCACAAAAGATGAGGCAACTACAAAGATAGAAGCACTTGATTTAGAAAAAGAGAATTTAAATGAGAGCTATAAAGAGTCTTTGTCAAGAGTTGAACTTAAATATAAAAATGACAAAGAAGATATTGAAGAACAAATAGCTTTTGAGAATAATGATACTAAGATCTTACATGAAGAGATACAAACATTAATAAAAGAGATTGAATCTCTTAGCGAGGAACTTCTTTGTAAGATAGATGAAGTTAAAAAAACATATAAGCTCAAAGAAGACAAAGCCAAACAAAGTATTACAAATCTACTCTTAGAGATAAGTTATAACAATGAAGCTATAGATGATGTTTATAAAAGCGTAAGAGTGGACAGAATTAATGTTAGCAAGCTTGTAGAAGATTTAAAAAATGATTATGAGATTGAGATTGATGAGAGTGTTAAGGTACTGTCAGAGTGGTTAAGGCTTGAACAAAAGAGTATAAACGAAGTTATAGATCAAAAAGAAGAAGATAAGCATAATATTACCAAAGACGAGAGAGTAAAACAGCTTGAAGAAGAGTTGGCTCTAAAAGAAGAAGAGTTATCTAACAGTATAAGAGCTAAAGAGTTTTTAAATGAGTATGAAAAATCAAAAGATGAAATAGCTTCACTAGCGTCTAAGTCAAGTAAGCTAGAAAATATAAAACTAAAAAATGCATATTTTAAAAAACGACTTGAGCTTAAAATAGAAAACTATGAGTATAAGATAGATGAACTAAGCGGAGCAAAAAAAGCTCTTATGAAAACTGATAAGTTACTAAAAAAAGGTGCAGAAGCCTTTGATCAAATTTGTTTTGAGCCTGATGCTTTAACTCCTAAAGAGAGTGATGAGTTTTTATATTTGTTAGTAGAGAGCTATAATGCTGTTTTACTTGAGTATAAAAATAAAAAAATTGACTTAAAAAGTAAGCTAGACAAGATAAATAGTCTGAAAAATTCTCAAAACGAGATAGAGATTAGTTTTAATTTTGAGGAATACGATAGTAATCTTTTTATCTCACAAAGTCCAAATATTTTAGACAAAATTGAAGATATAGTAGATTTTAAAAATAAAAAACTAGAGATGGTTAAACAGAGCGGACATAAGAAGTTTACAAACTTTGTGAACAATCTGCTTCCTCAAAAAATGTCAATCTTTAGCGATAGTGAAGATAAGTTTTTCTCTCAAGTTGCAAAGATAAATAAAAACCTTTCAGAGATAGATTTCGGTGTAATAAAAAACATTAGAATTGATACAAAAATTGGTGATAAAAAAAGTATAGCAAAACTCTTAAATGAGCTTAATGTAAATGTATCAAATCTAAGTTCACTGCTAAACGAGAGTTCACTCTTTTATGAAAAAGATGAGGTTCTTTTAGAATTAAATAGACTCGAGATAAAGTTTAAAGAGATAAAGTCAGAGTTAAAAGGCAACTCTATATCTTTACAAGACACTATTGATTTGAGTCTCTCGTTTAACGAAAATGGAAAACAAGTCTCCTCAGTTTCACAGCTTAAAAATGAGAGCTCAACAGGTGGGAGTATGCTGCTTAAGATTGCTATAGCTATATCCATATTGAAGTTGTTTATAACAGAAGATTCAACACCATTTTTTCTTATAATCGATGAGGTTTCAAGACTCCATAGTGCTAATCAGGAAAAACTAAGAGAGTTCGCAAATTCAAAAGGTTTTGGTATAGTCTTTGTAACGCCGGAGCCAACCTACTCAAAACCAGATGCTATAAAATATTATAGATTTAGAAAAAATACAGATGATGAGTTTGAAGCGATAGAACTCAATGTATAAAAAAGGAAAATTATGAATAAAAACGATTTTAACGAGGGACTTTTAGGATTTTTAGATGCATCTCCAACGCCTTTTCATGCAACACAAAATATGTCTATGATGTTTGAAAATGCTGGCTTTATAAAGTTACAAGAAGAAGAAAAATGGGAACTACAAAAAGGCGAAAAGTATTATGTAACACGTAATGATTCATCTGTTATAGCATTTACATACCCTGTAGATGCTAAAGATTACAATATGGTTGGTGCACATACAGATTCTCCTAACTTGAAGTTAAAGCCAAATCCTGTGATAAAAGAGCATGGAGTTGTAAAGTTGGGAGTTGAGCCTTACGGTGGTTTACTATTAAACCCTTGGTTTGATAGAGATTTATCTTTAGCAGGTCGTGTATCTTACCTAAATAGCCAAGGGAAGATAAAGGATGTTCTTATTGATGCTAAAAAGGCATTGGCAATTATTCCATCTTTGGCAATTCACTTAGATGATAAAGCGAACAAAGAAAGAACTATAAATATGCAGACTGATATATGCCCGATTTTAACTACCTCTGATGATTTTGAATTTGATGAGTTTTTGAAATGGCAACTTGCTAAACATGAGATTTTAGATGTAAAAGAGTTGTATGCATCTGAGCTTAGTTTTTATGACACACAAAAAGCTTCTTATGTTGGACTCAATGATGATTTTATAGCAAGTGCTAGACTTGATAATCTTCTTAGTTGTTATGTTGGAATGCTTAGCATTTGTAGCATAGATGCTAGTAAACCTATGTTGTTTATAGCAAGTGATCATGAAGAAGTAGGAAGTGCAAGTACCTCCGGTGCAGGTGGCTCTTTTTTAGAAAACACACTTTTAAGAATGTTTAAAGATTATGATGAGTATATGCAAATGATTAGAACTTCTTTAATGATTTCAGCTGATAATGCACATGCAATCCATCCAAACTATCCTTCTAAGCATGATTCAAATCATGCTCCTCATATCAATAAGGGAAGCGTTGTGAAAGTAAATGCAAATCAGAGATATGCAACTAACTCTAAAACTATCTCAAAGTTTATGAACGTAGCATCTGAGCTTAATGAACCTCTTCAAAACTTTGTAACTAGAAGTGATATAGGTTGTGGTTCTACAATCGGACCAATAACTGCAACAAGATTAGGAATAGAAACTATTGATGTTGGACTTCCTACATTTGCTATGCACTCTATAAGAGAGCTATGTGGAAGTGATGATGCTCTATCTCTTTATAAAATAATTATTGGGCTTAAATAAAAGATGTCAAATGAAAGCGTAGTAACTCCCGAAGAGTTAAATCTTTTTATAGAGCAGACGTATAAGATTGAAAATGATTTTAATGAGCTTAAATCATCTTATGCACATCTACAAAATACTGTAGAACAAATTGTTGAATTTTTGCCAAATCCTATTTGGATTATTGATAATGACAACAGCATATTTTTACAAAACTCAAAAGCAAGAGATGCACAAGATTTATTTGAACTTCTAGAATTGAAAAATGATGATTATGAAGTAACATTTGGCTCTCGTTCTTATATCATTAAAAGTTCTAACTATAAAGATAAAACAATGCTCAGTGCTACTGATATAACTGAGCAAAAGAGAAAAGAAAGTCTTGCAACTATGGGTCAAATGGCTGCACATCTATCGCATGAAATAAGAAATCCAATAGGTTCTATTGCCTTACTTAGTTCAACTCTCAAAAAAAGAGTTTTACCTGAAAATATACCAATAGTAGAAGAGATTCAAAAGTCTGTTTACCGAATAGATAGAATTATAAAAGCTACGCTAATGTTTTCTAAAGGTGTTGAAGTTTCAAAATCATCATTTAAGTGGAGTAATTTAAAAACTTCTATTGATATGTCAATTGGCTATTATGGATATTCCAAAGATATTTCGTTTATATTCCCTCAAAAAGATTTTGAGATGAATGCCGATAAAGATCTTTTGGAAATGCTTTTTTCAAACTTTATTGCTAATGCTATAGATGCTATAGAACTTGATGATAATGAAAGTGGTGTTATCGAGTTTGTACACAAGTGTGATGATAAATATCATCTATTTTATATTTATGATAGTGGAGTGGAAATTGAAAATAAAAAAGAACTTTTTGAAGCTTTTAAAAGTTCAAAAGTAAAAGGCAATGGTTTGGGATTAGTTTTATCTAGACAAATAGCTAATGCTCATGGTGGTTCAGTTAAATTACTTGATACACAAAAAAAGTGCTTTGAAATAAAAATAAAAATCTAAAAATGGAATAATTATTGCTATATTCAAACAGTTTAGTTAAGGGTAATATATTGATAAATCATAAAAATATAACACCACTTCTTGAGTATGTAAGGATAAACAGATTTTACGTAGTTTGTCACTTTAGATGTAGGGTTACAAATAAGACTATTATATCAACAGTTGCATTTGAGCCATATAATGGCAAAATAGAGATTCCATGGCTAGAGTTAATACTGCATCCATTTAAGTCTTACAATAGATACTATCATACTCCTATAATAATTTACAACGATAACTCTCATGACACTATTGTGCTTAAAGCTTTTGAAAAAGTTTCAAAATATTTTGAGTGGAGTAAAAGTTATAATAGTTATGTATATACTGCAAAAAAAGGTTTAAAATTTGAACAAAAAGCTAGTTAAAGTACCAGGTACAACATTACCATTTTATATGTATGAAGAAGATGGTTTGACTATATATGAATTTAATGCAACAGAGTGTAGTCCACCAGAACCTATGGTAAATACAATTAAGGGTATTAATCTATTAAAAAGCGAGTATGACAGACTTATAGGAATATTTTACCATGAACCTTTCCCCCTTTATGATAGATTGCCTTTTAGTATTTTACATGAAGCCGAAGAATTAGAGAGTGGAGACTTTAAGATTACATTTAAAAAAGACATATAAGTACTAAAAAAGGACTTTGCAAGTAATTTTATGAAATAATTTAATTTAATTAATAAAAGGTGTCTTATGTTTAAAAAAATGTCAATAAGCAAAAAAATACAAATCCCTCTTATAGCTTCCATTCTTTTTGGTTTTTTTGTCATTATGGTAAATTATTACTATTCAATTGAAGATATGAAAAGTGATGTTTACAAAAGTCAAAAAGATAACTTGCGTACTGTATATAATGAAGCTATAACATCAAAAGGAAATATTGGTATTACAAATGCAATTAATATTTCAAAGAATTATTATGTTATTCGTGCATTAAAAGAAAACAACAGAGAGCTTGCAATAGAAGAATTAAACAGACTATCTAAAGAGTTTAAAGACTATACAAGTTATCATAATATTAAGATACATATACATGACGCAAATATACATAGTTTCTTAAGAGCGTGGAGTCCAAATAAATA
>JBLIEY010000162.1:0-5471 GCA_047633475.1 Sulfurimonas sp. | reverse complement strand
CAACTAAAAATGAAACGCAATTATAGCGCTAAAGCCGATCAGACTGCGATAGCAACAGACATAAATGATCTGCCAATAAATAAAAAAGTCATCAGAAATGCAATTGAAACATCATCGAAAAAAGTGCGCGAAAAAGTGCTCGAAAACGTCATCTAAAAAGTGCGCGAAGAAATCATCGAAGAAAGAGTTCAAAAGAGCAGCCAAAGTAGCTTTTGACATGACTTAACCGAACGAGCAGAGCTCTGTTGCTAAACGTCACGGTACTGAACCCCAGACCGCGCTTTTAAAATAGTTATCACCATTAACGATTTAAGACGCACCATAGCAAGCTGGAGCGTTATGGGTGGCGGCAACTTTTTAGTACTTTATTCAAACTCCCCCCCTGTGTCAGGAAAGTTGTTAGGTCATAGCAGACTGTCGCGAGACAGCGATTGAAGCAAGAACCAGCATCACAGCCAGCACCTATGTTCATTTAGATATTGAGCAAGTGAGGGTTGAGTTGGGAATTACTACTACACATTTGCTTGGTACAGATGTGCAAGAGTCGAAAGTGGATAGGTTGGTTAAAGAGATATAACAGCTCTCTAAAGATGAGAGGAGAGAGCTGTTTGAGTAAGGTAAGTTATTTTAAACTATGACTTAATGGCAACTTTTTCAGTTTTAGCCTCTTCAACTTGATGTGTATGAAGAATACCGTCATGTGAATGTTTTTCTTGATGGCTAGTATTATTTTTTGCAATCCCATTGTGGTAATGATAACCAGCACAAAGTCCTTTATCTATTGATGCTTGACTACAGTTGTGACCACCATTTTTATCAGTTCTCCCACTATGTGCGAATGTTATTGGCACAACCAATAAAAATAAAAACGTAGCCAAAATTATTTTTTTCATAGTTACTCTACTAAAATTATCTCACACCAAATCTATAGTCTGTAATATCAACTACATTTATTAGACTAATTTATTAAGTCTAGTTTTTTTCTAGCTTTCTCATCTTTTTCTAATCTTTTAAAATATCGATAATCAGCGATGATACTTTTGTATATGACATGAGAAGATACAACTTCATCGATAACTCTCTCTTCAATTAAATTATGATTTTTTTGTTCGTATAGCTCCCATACACTTTTCCCGGAACTGAACTTTTTCCCTGTCATGTACTTTTGAAGAAGATCATTTTTAACTTTCGGATATAAATAATTTGTAGTGTTATTAAAACAAGGAATCGCCATTTGGGATAAATCAATAATTCTAAAACAACTTTGAAAAAAGAATGCCTCTGAGTTACTTAATATTTGATATCGCTTAAATAACTCAAATAATACCGGAATATCTGATGAAGAAATACCTATACCACATAATAGCGGTGAAACACGTCCTTCATGCGCTTTGTGAACTATATCTAAAGTAGATTTAAGTAGTTCGTAAATTTTAACACAAAGTTCTTTCTCATCCTTATGATCCCATAACCACAAAGAACTCACTTTTTTTATAATTTTATCTTCTGACAAATCAAAATCTGTTTTAGGATTAGCGGAAATAAATGAACCACCGATTAACTTACAGCTTTTATCCCATGGGTTGTAACAAAGTCCTGTATTTCTTCTACTAGTTTCAGGTACATAGAATTCAAGATCAAACAATACCACTCTACATCTATCAATATTTACCCTAATTGGTTTTCGCATGAAGAACTCCTTCTCTATAAGCAGTATAATAAACCGTTATGGCAACAAACCATAAAAACCATTACTTTACATACAAACTAAAATAAAACCAATAAATTTGAACAAAAACACATAATAAGATTAAGCTTCTTAGATTCAATTTAATTCTAACTGCCAGCAAGCTGCTAGGCCATAGCGACATAGGTATCATAGCCAGTACTATACTCATTTAGATAAAGAACATGCCAGGACAGAATGGGGGATGACAACAGTGTATTTATTAGCCATCTTTCAATATGAGTCGAAAGTAAATAAGTTGTTGAACAAATAGAATAGCTCTCGCCTAATATAAGGAAAGTGCTGCTTGATAGATTATAAAAAACTTTACCGAGGGGAATATTATCAACTTGCATCAGAGTCAATTCGTAATAGTTCTTTTTCAATAATAGTTGCTGATTTATAATTCCTTGTGGTCGCAAAAATCCATATGGAAATACTCATCATGACTATTGCAAATATATAACCAAAGAAAACATCCAAAGGTTTATGAATTGTTGTAGCTATTGCGGCAACAATTGGGCTAAAAATAAAAAATGCCGAAGCTGTAAAAACATTATAGTAGTGATGTAACCTATCAGACCTACTTATTTTAATTTTCATCCCACCATCTTCTACGAAAATATAGTAATTGGCATTTAAATATGATCTAAATGGGACTTTACTACCTAGCTTATTATGCGTATTCAAAATACAAATGGCTTTTAACTTCTCTACCTTAATACCATGAGCCAATTTAAAATACTCAGATTCGATCTCATCTTGAATATGCTCTTTTATCTGTTCATCCACATTTTCATCGGATGCAACCTCTTTCAGCAGATGCATTCGTCTTTTTTTGTAACCATCAATAAAGGGGATGATATTTTTAAGATTTACAATAACAGTAAATCCAACGACTACTAAAACGCCAACAACGCCGTACTTTTCAAAAGAGTTAAAAACTAATTCAATCATTTACTTATCCCTTTATAAATTAGCAACTATTTTTTTTACGCTTTTGTATAACTTTACTAGCTGCTGAACTGACATATCTAAAATTGGCTCATACATAAATGAGTTTAAATGTATGTTTTCTGGAGTGATAATGTTTACTTGCTCTAATAGCTCAATAGCTTTTGTTTCATCACCATGGTCTTGAGTAAATTTGTTAAATAGCTCTGCAGTTTGATTTGTTGTAATAGAACTAACAAATTCAGCATTATTAATCTTTCTAATCATATAACTTTCGGCTAAGAGCCTAATTGATATAGCAATGATAATTTTATGCTCCAAGTCAGCCATATCATTTTCTGAATCGACTAGCAACTGGCTTTCTTGTTGAAGTAAAGCGTGAACTGTTTGCGTAGGATTTTGAAGTTCAACAGAATCTCTGTCTACAAAAATATTTTGGTAGATAGATTGTAAATCGCTAACTCTAATGTCGCTTGTTTCTGGTTTAAGATGAAGCAAGGCTGTTAATTTATTGTATTCGTCTTTTTTCCCACAATACTCAGCAAGGTTTCTAGCGAAAGGAATGCAAGCTAATACACATTTAGGGTCTCGATGTAACTGGCTTTTCCAATATGTTAATACGTCTTTTTGATATTTTTCCTGAATGAGCTGGATACCTTCTGCATTTTTTGTGGTAAATAAGCGTTTTTCACCATAGATACCCACACGACTACAAATAGTACGGTGAAAATCGAAGTTATGAGTTAAGAATAAGATATTAAATTTATCTTGGTCAGCAAGTTCTTTTAAATACTCAATTATGGCGTATTTATTCTTGTAATCAAATGAGTCAGCAATGTCATCAATGATTAGAAGAACATCTACAGGGTGATTTTTCCGAGCTTCAAGCTCAAATAGAATATTTAAAAGATATAATGCTCTTCGTTCACCTTGGCTGAGGACTTCGAGTAATTGTTTTTCATTGACGGGCTTTTCCTCTCGTCCATCATTAAAGTTAAAAGCTATTGATGGTACAGCACTGTGTAATATTACATCTTCTTGATTATCTACTGAAACCTTAAAAGGGACATTAAACCGTCGGTTAAAGATCTGAACAACCCTTTCCCAAGAAGTTTTTTCCTTATTCGCTTGAGTCGTTATGCCTAAGATGATTGCTTTATTGATTGCGTAAGTTTCAAGTAAGTCTTTACACAGTTCAATTTTTGAAGCTATGTACGACTGCCATAAGTCTTTTTGTAAGACGGTATAGTCTGCAAGCTTTGGTACAATATTTTTATGTTCATCCAGATACGCTCTGAAACGTTTTGTGTCAGCACTTCCGCCTAGCTTTTTATCAACAGCTTCAAATTTCTTACTTAACTCTTCATTATCAAAAACCTTATTTTGCTCATCAGTGACACGTTTTTGCAGTTGAGAATGTGAGGTGAATTCTTTTTTTTCACCATTTATATTTAGGTTTACAGTGTGTGAAGCACTAAAAAAGCCCGTATCGTTTAAGCTCTTAGAGATAGTCTGAGCATTTTGGTGATTAAATTCTTTCGACAAAATTGGAGAGTTTTCAACTAACTTGTCATAGGTTTGTATATAGTCGTAGAGTTCGGTGCTTATTGTGCCTGATTTTAGCAAGGGTAGCGTTTTATCGTTAAATAACTCTTGGTATTCGATGTCACTGTATTGAGGGATATCATCAGCACAAAGCTCTTCAAGCAGCTTATATAGTTCTTTTTCTTTTCGCCCAAAATCCTGACAAAGCATAGACAAGGCTGATTGTTTGCGCCCTGAAATACCAGAGAGCTTACGGATAGCTTTTTCCAAGTCATTTTTTTTTGACTCGATTGATTTTACCGCACTATCATATTGTTCTTTTAAAGTATCGTTCACTAACAAAAGAGACATTTGCTTTGAGCTATAACTCTCTTCATACGGTTTAATAACTAGGATATCATCAGGATTAATAGGCAGTTTGTCTGCAAGTATTTCAACTTTAGTTTCGCGTTCTGGAAAAATGAGATCTTGGCTGGATTTAACATTAGCCAGATCATTGAATGTTCTAGCAAGCGAGCTTTTCATAAAACCATTGGGAGCATAGATTGAGTAGACGCCTTTATTTTTTTGATGAAGCTTCAAATCAAAATCATATTTAAGCAGCCTAATGCCATAACAATTTTCTAAATGAACGCTCAAACTATCCATGTAGTGCTCCAAATTATTATTTACTAGTAATAAAAGTTGTTAAAGTACTTATTGGCTCAATGCACACACTGCTTCTTTTTGAGCTAATACATCAGGACTACTATCCTGCATTGCCATGAGAATCATCAAGTTGCACTCTTTTTCTTTTAATTTTTGTTCAGTCTTTTGCTTTGGTTCGCTGATATAGGCAACCATAGGTTTGTAAGTAAGTGATGCATTGCAATACATATTAGATAAGCTTCGCCCCTTCTGATTCAGATTTTCCATGCTGGATAGCTGAGTACAAAGTTCGGTGAACATAGCCTTGGCTTGTTGAGTGCATTGAGAGAATTGAGTGGCTTGTTGCTCAAGGTCTGAACAGACACTATTGGGTTTTATCTTCCAAAGCTGATGCTGAAATCGGATGGTAGTATCGTTGTATACTAAGCTTTGCGAGGTAACAGTGGTGTTCATTGAATCAACATACACTTCAGCAATACTATTGCTTACCGTGTGCAGATAGGCTGCAAACAATTGTGACAATGGATCCATTACTCTTCCTTAAGTATATGCTGCCTATCTATTTATAGAGTCGATACTACTCTTTTAAATGAGCGAT
>JBLIEY010000161.1:0-5596 GCA_047633475.1 Sulfurimonas sp. | reverse complement strand
TTTATTATAAATAGGTACAGCTATAGATATAAGTCCATCTTCTACCTCTTCTTCAACCATCGCATAAGGTTGATTCTTTTCAGAGAGTATTTTTTCATAAAGTCTTGTAGGATTAGTAATGCTTCGTTTTGTATAAGCAACTAAAGGAAGTTCATCAATAAACTCTTTTAGCTTATCTTCTGGCATATGTGCCATAAAAAGTCTTCCTGTAGATGTATAAGCCGTAGGTAAACGAGTCCCTACTTGAATGCCTTCATTCATAATCCGTCCAGCTGGAATACGTAAAATACATGTTATATTTTCTTTATCTATAATAGAAACAGAGCATGTCAGTTTACATACACTCACAACTTCTTTCATATTTTTTAGTGCCAAATCTGTCCAAGGTAAAGAAGAAAAATAACTATATCCCAATTCTATAACCTTTGGTAATAAGGAAAATTTATTATCATTTGAAGTAACATAACCTAAAGACTCTAAGGTAAGAAGAAGTCTTCTTGCACTTGCTCTTGTTATATCAACTTTTTTTGCTACATCACTTACGCTTAGTTCGACATTATTATTATCAAAAGCCATAATAACTTTTAGGCCTTTAATAAAAGAGGTGACAATATCTTTATCGTTTACTGCTTCAACTGGCATTTTAAGTTTTCCATATTTTTTTTTGTATTCTACCACAAGTTTATAGTATGGTGCTTATTTGATGTCCTCATAAGGAAGACCTACATATTGTTCTGCGATTACTTGTTTACCGTGTATTGAACTTGTATAATACTCTAGTTCTGAAGTTGCGATTGCTTTATCAAATGCACCAGCACTAATAGATGCTGTATGTAACATTTTAGTCATCCACCAAGAAAAACGCTCACCATGCCATACTCTACGAAGACATATATCAGAATATTGATTGATACACTCTTTGTCTCCATCTTTGTAAACACGTTTCATAATTTTATAAAGTGTTGCAACATCAGATGCGGCAAGATTAAGTCCTTTAGCTCCTGTTGGAGGTACTATATGTGCAGCATCTCCAACTAGAAACATATTTCCATACTGCATTGGTTCACATACAAATGAACGTAATGGAGCAATACTTTTCTCAAGACTTGGACCAGTTACTAATTTTTCAGCCATATCTTTTGGTAGACGAAGTTTTAACTCATCCCAAAATCTATCATCTGACCAATCTTCCAATTTTTGATCTAGTGGTACTTGAATATAGTAACGAGAGCGCGTTTTTGAACGCATACTAGCAAGTGCAAATCCACGTTCATTTTTACAATAAATCAACTCATCATGAACTGGTGGTGTATCTGAAAGTAAACCTAACCAACCAAATGGATATACTATTTCATGTTCTTTGCGAAGTTCTTTAGGAATAGTTTGACGAGAAACACCATGGAAACCATCACAACCGGCTACATAATCACAATCAAGTCTAAAACTCTTTCCATCTTTTTCATAAGTAACATATGGACTATCAGTTTTTACATCATGAATCTCAACCGCTTTGACCTCATAAACAGTTTCTAAATTAGCTTCTTCTCTTGCATTCATTAAATCTTCTGTGATTTCTGTTTGACCATATACTAGTACTGAATGTCCAGTTAATTCTTTCATATTGATATTTATTCTTTCATCACCAGATGCAATATCAAAACCATCATGAGGTTGCCCTAGTCTATCCATTCTCTCAGATACACCAGCTTCACGAACTAGATCAGTAAATCCTTGTTCTAATACGCCGGCACGAATACGAGAAAGAACATACTGAGCAGTTACACGCTCTATAATAATATTGTCAATACCTTGTTTAGATAAAAGTTGCCCTAATAAAAGTCCTGATGGACCTGATCCAATAATTGCTACTTGTGTCTTTCTTGTCTGCATTTTATTATCCTTGTTTGAGTTAAATTAAGCATCAAGCTTTTTTTCTAAAGCGTCTAATATTTTCATCGCACTTAGTGCTTGTTTTACACTAGAGTTTGGTTCATTCCCATCTTTAATCGCTCTTATAAACTCTCTATCTTGGAGTTCAATACCATTCATAGATACGGCTACTTTAGATACATCGATTGGATTTTCTTTACCATCAAAAAGATCATCATAACGTGCCAAATAAGTACCATTATCACAAATATAACGAAAGAATGTTCCAAATGGACCATCATTATTAAAGGATAAAGAAAGTGTACAAATTGCTCCAGATGCACTCTTTAGACCGATACTCATATCCATAGCAATTCCAAGTACCGGATCTTTTGGTCCTTGCATAGCTTGAACTTGTACTATTTCTTCACCTGTTTGATAAGCAAAAAGGTCTACTGTGTGACAAGCGTGATGCCATAAAAGATGATCTGTCCAGCTACGAGGTTGACCTAAAGCATTTGTATTTGTTCTTCTAAAAAAGTAAGTCTGAACATCCATCTGCTGAATCTTCATCTCTCCAGCTACAATTTTATTGTGTATCCATTGATGAGAAGGATTAAAGCGACGAGTATGTCCAGCCATTGCAACCATACCAGTTTCTTTTTGAACATCAACTATAGCTTGTGCATCTTCAATAGAGTCAGCCATAGGAATTTCAATCATAACATGTTTACCTGAACGCATAATCTCAATAGCTTGCTGTGCATGAAGCTGTGTAGGAGAAGCTATAATAACCGCATCCATATCTTCTTTTAAAGACTCAGTTAGACTTGTTGTGTAATGAGGGATATTATATTCCTCTGCAGTTTTTTTAGCACTTTCAAGTCTTCTAGCAACTACACTTACAACCTCAACGCCATCAATTTCTTTTAAAGCATTTAAGTGTTTAATCCCAAATGCGCCATTGCCAACTAAACCTATTTTCATTTTTCATCCTTTTGCTTATTTTCTATAATTACTAAGCCGTAGTTTGTATTTGAAACCGGGGCATGAGTAAAACGATGGATTTGATTTACTTCTTCATCCATTGCACCTCTCATTGTTAACCACATAATTGACTCAATACCTTCAGAACCAGTTTCACGAAGATATTCAGTATGAGATATATCTTTTACAGCCATTGGATCATATACTAACTTCTCCAACCAATCTTTATCATACTCTTCATTAATAAGACCAGCGCGCTCACCTTGAAGCTGATGAGAAAGACCACCCGTTCCAAAAATAGCTACTGTAATATCTTCTGGGTAAGATTCAACTGCTTTGCGAATTGCTTTACCAAGGTTATAACAACGATTACCAGTTGGTTGTGGGTACTGAACCACGTTTACATATACAGGAATAACCTGACAAGGCCACTCCTCTGGTTGGTCATACATGATTGAAAGAGGCACAGTTAAACCATGGTCAACTGGCATCTCATTTGTAATAGTCATATCAAATTCATCTAATATAAGAGATTCAGCTATATGCCATGATAAATCAGCATTTCCTTGACAAACAGGAACTTGACGAGGACCATATCCTTCATCTGCCGGCTCGTATTTATCAGCTACACCAATACCAAAAGTAGAAATATTTTTAAGAGAAAATGCAGAAGCATGATCATTGAAAACTATTATACATACATCTGGTTTAGTTTTAGCCATCCACTCGCGAGCTGGAGTGATTCCTTTTATAAATGGATCCCAATACTCACCATGCATTAAATCATTATCAATCACTGCACCAACAGTTGGAATGTGTGAAGTACCTATTCCTGCAATTATTTTAGCCATTGTTATTTTCCTTTTTACTGCGGTTACCCTCAATAGGACGTCCACCATCAATCATCATCTGACGAAAGTCTGCTTCGCTCATACCAGTTCCAGACATTGCAGCCCCTGCACCTTGCATTGAAACTCCATCATAAGCAGCTATCTTAAATGTATAATAAATATTTCCTCCAAGACGTAGCATCTCTAAAAAATCTCTCTTTAAAACAGCTTGAACTTGTTCTTCACTCATTTCAAATGTTCTTAAATATGCCTCTTCATTAGCCTTGAACTTTTCTCGTCCCTCAGCTGTGTTAAGTGACATACAAAACATATTTAAATGATAACCTTTAATTGAACTTTCTTTATCAAAGACATATGTACCGGGGATATCGTCATAATCTCTCTCTTCTCTCATGCCTTAGTCCTTAAAGTGTTTAGCAATATGTTGCTCAATTCTAGGGTAAACTTTTCTAATGTTTCCTTCAAAAATCATCTGTTTTTTCTCATCACTAATTTTTGCACCATCTATATATCTTTTTGTGTCATCAAAAAAGTGTCCAGTAAGTGGGTCGATGCCTCTTACCGCACCAATCATCTCTGAAGCAAAAAGAATATTTTCTGTTGGTACTAAGTCTAGCATCAAATCAATTCCCTCTTGATGATATACACATGTGTCAAAGTAGATATTGTTCTCAATAATTGAATTTAAGTTATCCAGCTCAAGCATATCACATAGACCTCTAAATCTACCCCAATGGTAAGGTACAGCGCCACCACCATGTGGTACAACAATTTTTAATTCTGGAAAATCTTTAAACAATGTTTTACTCATCATCATTTGTGTAAATGCTGTAGTATCTGCACCTAAATAGTATGATGAAGTTGTATGCATTGTACAGTTACATGAACCACTAACGTGAATCATTCCCGGCACTCCTAGCTCAACCATTTTTTCATAAAGTGGGTACCAATATCTATCATCTAAAGGTGGGGCATCATTCCAAAAACCACCACTAGGGTCTGGGTTAATGTTACAACCAACAAAACCATACTCTTTTACACATCGTTCTAATTCAGCAGCACTTGTTTCAATTCCATAACCAGGAGATTGAGGAAGTTGTGCAGCTCCAACAAAGTTTGTTGGAAACATTTCTACTATTCTATGTATAAGCTCATTACAATGTTCAGTCCAGTTTTTACTTGTAGTAATATTACCAATATGATGACCCATCCAAGATGCTCTTGGAGAAAAAATCGTTAAATCTGTCCCTCTTTCTTGTTGTAGGCGAAGTTGATTATTTACAATGCTCTCTCTTAGCTGCTCATTTGTAATATTTATTTCACCTTTTAGGTGTTGTACTAAAGGATTAACTTTAAGTTCATCTTTTTGCTGTTCTCTATAATCACCCAACTCCTTAGGGCCTGTTGTATAATGTCCGTGACAATCAATAATCATTTTATAATCCTTTCTTTAATTCTTCATTTGTATCAAAATATTTAAACCCTGCTTCTTTTAGAGGTTTTCTCATTTTGTATAAATCTAAACCTAAAACACCTTTTTCAAACTCTGCTCTTTTCTCACCTTCGTAAGCTTCTCTTTTTTCAGCCGCATCAGCAACACTCTGTGCATTCTCATAAGGAACTACACAGATGCCATCATCATCTGCGATTACGATATCACCTGGATTTATTTGTTGTCCTGCACAAATAATAGGAATATTTACAGAACCTAAAGTATTTTTAACAGTCCCTCTGATGCTTATTGCTTTTGACCAAACAGGAAAGTTCATCTCTTTTAAATCTCTAGTGTCTCTTACTCCACCTTCAATTATTAGTCCTTTAACACCTTGTGCAATAGCAGAAGTAGCTAATAAATCTCCAAAAAAACCATCATCATTATCTGTTGTACA
>JBLIEY010000160.1:0-5766 GCA_047633475.1 Sulfurimonas sp. | reverse complement strand
CGTAAATGACAACTTGTTTGCTTATAATCCAATGATGCATAGACATGCTCCCGAGATTGCACAAAAACTTGGAGTTTCATTTGATGAAGTAAATTTTGTGCCACATTTGGTTCCATTGACTCGTGGAATGCTTTCGTCTATTTATATACAAGTAAGTCAAGATTTTGATGCATTTGAAGTTCTTAGTGAGTTTTATAAAGATGAACCTTTTGTCAGGGTTAGTGAAAATCCGGTGGATATGAAAAATGTAGCTGGAACTAATTTTTGTGATATTTATGTAAAACAAAAAACAAATGTACTTTTTATTTCAATTGCAATTGATAACCTTATGAGAGGAGCCTCATCACAAGCTGTTGTAAATGCAAATCTTATGATGGGCTTGTGCCAAAAAACTGGAATACCCACAATAGCCTATGTACCATAGTGATATAAAGCTAAAAGAAGGTGCATTTGTTGTCTCAGATGCACATTACTCTCACATTCGTCCAGAACTTCTGGACTTTTTAAAAGCAATCCATGAAAATCAACTTCAAGCAACACAGCTCATTCTTATGGGAGATATCTTTGATACCCTTTTTGGCAATGTACCTTATACGCAAGAGGTAAACACAGAAGCTGTGAAAATACTCAAAGAAATATCTCAGAGAATAGAAGTGATATATCTAGAAGGTAACCACGACTTTAATCTTAAAAAAATATTTCCAAATGCAAAAATATTTTCTATAAAACAACAGCCTGTAAAAGTTAGTTATGAAGATAAGAATATATTACTTGCTCATGGCGATATACAGAGTCCTTTGTTATATAATCTATATACTTCAATTGTAAGAAATCCATTTATTCTTAGTGTATTAAATATGTTAGATTATATTTCAAAACACTTTATTGTAAACAAGTTAGATGAGTATTTAAGTAAAAAAGATGATTGTAAAGAATTTATAGGATTTAGAGAATTTATACAAAATAGACTAGATAAGAAGTATATATGTAACTATTTTATAGAAGGACATTTTCATCAAAATAAAATATTAAAATTTGAAAATTATACATATATTAATTTGGCGGCTTTTGCTTGCAATCAAAGATATTTTATTGTAAAATCAATTAAAGATATTGAATTATTAGAAGAGAGATTTTTTTCTAAATGACATTATAGTATCAGGAGATATGACATATGCGTGTAGAGGATTCCCTGAAAGTTGGTTCTAATGAGATGGAACTTGTTGACTTTCGTATTTTAAAAGAAGAAGACGGTGAAGTTTATGAGGGTATATATGGTATAAATGTTTCAAAAGTTCGTGAAATTATTAAGATGCCAAAGCTTACTGAATTACCTGGAACACCCGAATATATAGAAGGTATTTTTGATCTCAGAAGTGTTGTAATCCCAGTAGTAAACTTAGCGAAGTGGATGGGTATTAAAGCCCCTGCATCAGCAGAAGCAAACTTAAGAATAATTATTACAGAGTTTAATAATGTTCTTATAGGATTTGTTGTTCATGAAGCAAAAAGAATTAGAAGAATAAACTGGGGAGATATAGAACCAGCTTCTTTTGTAAGTGGTTCTGGTAGTCTTGATGGAAGTAAAATAACTGGTGTAACTAAGATAGAAGGTGACAATGTTCTTCTTATTCTTGATTTAGAAAGTGTTATACAAGAGTTAGGTCTTTATGAACCAGATATTGATCATGTTCCAGAAAATATGGATAATTTTTCAGGTTTAGCACTAATTCTTGATGATAGTTCTACAGCTAGAAAAATTGTTAAAGAAGCTATACAGAAAATGGGATTTAGTGTTATGGAAGCCGGTGATGGTCAAGAAGGCTTAGATAAACTCGATGATTTATATAATTTGTATGGTGAAGATATATCAAAAAAACTTAAGATAATTATTTCTGATATTGAGATGCCAAAAATGGACGGTTTCCATTTTGCTGCAAATGTTAAAGAAGATGGAAGATTTGATAAAATTCCAATAGTATTTAATTCGTCTATAAGTGATCATTTTAGTGAAAGTAGAGGAAAAGAAGCAGGCGGAGAAGCTTATTTAGTTAAGTTTGAAGCAAGCTCATTTTATGATGAAGTTGCACGAGTTGTTCGTGCACATATGAAGTAGGAGTGTAAGAATGGATGAATTTCAGGAAATATTACAAGATTTTCTAGTTGAATCTTTTGAACTTGTTGAGAAGTTAGATGAAGATTTAGTGGAGCTTGAAGCAACACCGGAAGATTTAGACCTTTTAAACGGAATCTTTCGTGTTGCACATACGGTCAAAGGTGCTTCGTCTTTTTTAAATTTTGATGTTTTAACACACTTAACACATCATATGGAAGATGTATTAAATAAAGCTAGACATGGCGATTTAATTATTACTCCTAACATTATGGATGTTGTTTTAGAGTCTATAGACTTGATGAAACAGCTTTTATTTACGATTCGTGATACAAGTACAGATGATGGGATTGATGTTTCATCTTGTGTCTTTAGACTTGATAGGATAAGCGGAGGAGATGGAGATGTTCCAACCCCTGAAGCTCAGACGCCTGTTATTGAAGCTGCTCCAGTGGCTGAAGATGAACCTGATTATGACAATATGTCTGATGATGATGTGGAAGCCGAAATTCAGAGACTTCTAAATGAAAGACAAACTGAAGATAGAGCTAAAAGAGAAGCTAAAATTGCAGCAGGCGAAGATGTTCCTGCCCCGCCTCCTTCTCCTGATGAAGTAGCAAAACAAGAGCCTAAAGAAGAAGTCCCAGTAACGGCTCCAGTGCCAGTTAAACCAACACCTGCACCTGCTGCACCAAAACCTTCATCTCCTAGAGAAGAAGTAAAAGCTGCTGCTCCTGCTAAAAAGACACCAGCTGCAGTTGAGCAAACTATTCGTGTAGATGTAAAAAGATTAGACCATCTTATGAACCTAATCGGTGAGCTTGTTCTTGCAAAAAATAGACTTATTAAAATAAATGATGATGTTGAAGAGCGCTATGAAGGTGAAGAGTTTTTAGAAGAGCTTAATCAAGTTGTTTCTATTGTATCTCTTGTAACTACTGACCTTCAGATAGCTGTTATGAAAACAAGAATGCTTCCTATAGGAAAGGTTTTTAACAAATTTCCTAGGATGATTCGTGATTTAACTAGAGAGTTAAACAAAAAAATTGAACTTGTCATAGAAGGTGAAGAAACCGAACTTGACAAATCAATTGTTGAAGAGATTGGGGATCCATTGGTCCATATTATTAGAAATTCTTGTGACCATGGTATTGAAACTCCTGATATTCGTATTGCAGCTGGCAAAGATGAAACAGGGATAATTTCTTTAAAAGCGTACCATGAAGGAAATCAAATCGTTATTCAAATTGATGATGATGGTAAAGGGCTTGATCCAAATATACTAAAAAACAAGGCATTGGAAAAAAATCTTATTAGTGAAAAAGAAGCTGATAATATGGGTGATTTAGAAGCCTATACACTTATTATGAAACCAGGGTTCTCAACAGCTGCTTCTGTTACAAATGTATCCGGACGCGGTGTAGGTATGGATGTTGTCAAAACAAATATTGAGAAGGTTAATGGTATCATAGATATCAATAGTGAGCTTGGAGTAGGAAGTAGTATTAAACTTAAAATTCCTCTAACTCTTGCAATTATTCAAGCTCTTTTAGTTGGAGTACAAGAAGAACATTATGCAATTCCATTATCATCAGTATTAGAAACTGTTAGAATTTCAAAGGATGAAATTTATACAGTTGAAGGTCGTTCTGTTATGAGACTAAGAGATGAAGTTTTATCTTTAGTTCATATTGGAGATATTTTTGAAGTGGAAAGAATCTTAGACTCAAACGAACATGCTTATGTAGTTGTTCTTGGTCTTGGTGCACAAAAAATAGGTCTGATTGTTGACACACTCGTTGGTCAAGAAGAGATTGTTATTAAATCTCTTGGAGAGTATTTAAAAGGTATTGATGGTGTTGCTGGAGCTACTATACGTGGTGATGGTGGGGTTACATTGATTGTTGATGTTGTAGCTCTTATGGACATGGCTAAGACTGTAAAAGCAACCAGTATGATTGCAGACCAAGGCGAAGATGTTAGTAAAGAGAAAACAAAAGCTAGTGATTACACTGTTATGATTGTTGATGATTCAAAAACAGATAGAATGATTATGAGAAAGTCACTTGAAGCAACAGGCGTTACCTTAATAGAAGCAGGTGATGGTCAAGAAGCATTGAATATTTTAAAGCAGGGTGACCATAGTTTTGACGCAATGCTTATTGATATAGAGATGCCAAGAATGGATGGTTATACTTTAGCGACAGAGATTAAAAAATACAATAGATATAAAACAATGCCTTTAATAGCTGTAACATCTCGTACAGGTAAATCTGATCGCATGAGAGGGGTTGAATCTGGAATGGTTGAATATATAACCAAACCATATTCTGCTGATTATCTATCTAGTGTGGTTCAAAGAAATATCAACTTTAAAGCGGAGTTCTTATAATGAGTGATAAATTAAAACAAATTATTAACAAGCAGGGCGCAAGACAAAGTGAATCATTAGACGAATTGGACAATGTAGTTCAACTAGTTGGCTTTATTATTGGTGAAGAAGAGTATGCAATTCCTATTTTGTCAATTCAAGAAATCATTAAACCATTTTCTTGGACAAGAGTTCCTCAAGTTCCTAAATATGTAATGGGTGTTTTTAACCTTCGTGGTGCTGTAATTCCACTGATTGACCTACGTTTAAAATTTGGAATATCTGCAAAAAAACACAGTGATGAGACTAGATTTATTGTTATGAAAGATGGTGATGATGTTGCAGGATTTGTTATTGACAGATTAACTATGGCAATTAGAATCAAAAAAACTGATATTGGGCCTGCTCCAGATACTATCAATGGTGATAACACTATGATAGATGGCGTTGGTAAACAAGAAGATAGAATTATAACGATACTAAAAGTTAAAAAATTATTAGAGAGAGATTTTTAATTAACTATTATATTTCAAACTCTAAACTCTCTTTGATATTTTCGGGAGAGTTTAATCTTTTTAAAGTTGGTCTCTATGAAAAAAAGATAGATAAAATTGACCTTTCATCAGTGCAAACTGTTGACTTCGATTTAGAAGATGTAGTTTATTTTGATACTGCTGCATCTATCTTTATAAATACTCTTATAAAAAAACTACAACAAAAAGATATAACATCAAATATACTTACTCACTCTAAAGATATTTTAGATACTTTGGACCTTATTAAAGAATTAAAAAAAATCTCAGAGCCTCTTCCTAAACGAAAACAAAAAACATTATTAGCCTATATAGGGGCAAAAATATATAAGTATATTTATGGGTTCTTGTTGTTTATGGAGTTCATTGGTAAACTCTTTGCTACTAAGTTAAGTTACTTAAAATCTTTTAAAAACATAAGAGTTAAGGAGATTGCATTCGAGATTAATGCGAGTGCTATTAAAGCCATAGGAATTATAGCTCTTACGAGTTTTTTAATTGGATTAGTAATCGCTTATCAATCAGCATTCCAGTTAAAAATATATGGGGCAAATATATTTATAGTAGACATGCTTGGTATTTCTATTCTTCGAGAACTGGCTCCCTTGATGACAGCTGTTGTTATAGCTGGTAGAAGTGGTTCAGCATTTACAGCTCAGATTGGTGCGATGAAAATAACACAAGAGTTAGATGCAATGAGAACTTTGGGCTTTGACCCTTATTTATTTTTAGTAATGCCACGTATTATC
>JBLIEY010000159.1:0-5858 GCA_047633475.1 Sulfurimonas sp. | reverse complement strand
CAGATGATAGTGGTATATGTGTAGATATACTTGAAGGCAAACCTGGCATCTATAGTGCTCGACATGCAGGTCCAAAAGCCAACGATAAAGACAACCTTTACAAACTTATAGATGATATAAAAGCTAAAAATGTTAAATTTTCACCTGCTCACTATACAGCGGCTATTGCTATAGTTACGCAAAAAGGTGAGTATTGTGTTCATGGATGGATGCATGGGAATGCAATTGATGAGGCCGTTGGTAATAGTGGTTTTGGTTATGATCCGATGTTTATTCCACTTGGATATGATAAAACATTAGGTGAATTAGATGATGATGTAAAGAAAAAGTTGTCACATCGTGCAAAAGCATTAGGACTTGCAAAAATTATTTTAAAAAGTATATAAATCCCATCCATGGAATTATACAGAATCATAAATCGATGATACATCCTTTACCAGTTAATGATTTAAGAACCGTTTATAACAAAGTTTATAAAAACTTTAGACTTAATTTGTAAAAAGAAACTTCAAGTCTCTCTGCAAAACTATGTAAGTGGTCGTTGTATTTGCTAAGTGTATGCATAATACCTCCTTCAACAATGTTAAAGAAGACATAGCAAATACTATTCCGTTAATTAAATACTAATAAAAGTACGATTCCAAAGACTATTCTATAAATTCCAAAGGCTACAAATGTAAATTTTTCTAAAAAAGCCAAAAAGAGTTTAATTGTTAAATATGCCACAAAAAATGAGACTATAAAACCAACTGATAAAGTTAGCAGATTAGCATTGCTAAACTCATGATAATGTTTTAATAAATCATAGGCTGTAACAGCACTCATAACAGGGAAAGCAAGTAAAAAACTAAACTCTGCACTAGCTTTTCTACTTAGTCCTACAAGTAATGCGCCTATGATTGTCGAACCAGCCCTGCTAGTTCCAGGTATTAATGCAAAGATTTGTGCAAAACCTATAATCAGTGCTTGTTTCAATGTTACTTTTTCAACATCGTCTATCAAGTTTATCTCATTTGGTATGAAAAACTTTTCAACAAGTAAAAATATTACACCACCTACTATAAACATTATTGCTACGATTTCTATTGAGAAAAGAGCTTTTATCTGAGATGAAAATATAAATCCTACAGCACCGATAGGGACAAAAGCTAGAAAAACTTTAGTCCATAAGTCTATTTTTTTAATAGTGAATTTATCTTTGTAGTTGAAAATAACAGCGAGAATTGCAGCAAATTGTATGATTACTTCATAAGCTTTAGTTACGTTTGTTTGTTCAATCCCCATGAAGTGACTAGCAACTATTAAATGTCCTGTTGAGGAAATGGGTAAAAACTCCGTAAATCCTTCGATTATGCCTAGAATTATTGAATCAAATATTGTCAAAATATACCTTGGTTAGATTGTTGATTTTTTAAGATTTTAAAGATTATAAATTTAACTATGTAAACCAATCTCTTATATGTTTATCACTTGTCATATTTTACATAATTCCACCAAAAAATACACTAAGTTTCTACTCTTTTACCAACTTTTAACAAAGATTTGCCTAAAATTCGATTACTAAAATAAAAGGCTTTTTCATGGTTGTTACTCGTTTCGCTCCAAGCCCTACAGGCTATTTACATATTGGTGGTTTAAGAACCGCTCTTTTTTCGTACCTTTGGGCTAAAAAAAATGGAGGAAAGTTTCTTCTTCGCATAGAAGATACAGATAAGGCAAGAAACTCTCAAGAAGCTACAGATGCTATACTTGAAGCCTTTGAATGGTTGAATCTAGAACACGATGGTGAGATAACTTACCAATCACAAAGAGATGAAATATATGCTAAATATATCAAACAACTCTTAGATGAAGGGAAAGCTTATAAATGTTATATGTCAAAAGAAGAACTAACAGAACTTCGTGAGACACAAATGGCAAATAAAGAACGTACAAAATACAATGGTAAATACCGTGATTTTGATGGAACTCCACCAGAGGGCATAGAGCCAGTTATCCGTATAAAATCTCCATTAACTGGAGAAATATTAGTTAAAGATGGCGTAAAAGGAAATGTAAGTTTTCAAGCTGAAGACATCTTAGACGATTTTGTTATAGCAAGAGCTGATGGCACGCCGACTTACAACTTTGTTGTAGCGATTGATGATCATTTAATGGGTATAAATCAAGTTATCCGTGGAGATGATCATTTATCAAACACACCAAAACAAATAGTAGTTTATGAAGCGCTTGGATTTGAGATTCCAATATTTTATCATGTCCCTATGATTCATAACTCAGAAGGAAAAAAACTCTCTAAACGAGATGGCGCAACTGATGTTATGGCGTATAAAGAGATGGGTTATACACCTCAGGCACTACTAAACTTTTTAATTCGTCTAGGCTGGAGTCATGGAGATCAAGAAATATTTTCAATGGATGAGATGAAAAGTCTTTTTAATCCTAAAGATATAAATAAATCAGCATCTATTTATAATACTGAAAAACTTGACTGGTTGAATTCTCACTATATCAAAAACACTTCAAATACACAACTTGCAGAACTTTTGACTGATTACGATTTAGTTTTAACTTCACATGATAAAAAAGAAGTACTTTTAGATGCACTAAAAGAACGTGCAAAAACTCTAAAAGAACTAGCAGAGCTAACGAAAGAAGTACTTACCTCTCCTACTTCTTATGAAGAAAAAGCTGTTAAGAAAGCTTTTAAAGGTGATTCAATTTCAGTTCTAAATACTTTTAGCGCAAAGGTCAATGCAGCTGAAAAACTACACCTCCCAAGTGATTATCATCAGCTAATGGAAGAAGTTGTAAACGAGATGGAAATTGGTTTTGGAAAAATTGGTCAGCCTCTTCGTGTAGCTCTTCTTGGAAAAATGAGTGGTCCTGGGATTGATGTAGTTATGGCAGTTATAGGTCGTGATGAAACTTTACTTAGAATCTCAAATGCGATTACTGCAAACTCTTTGCATTAATTTTACTTAACATCAGGGTTATGTAATAACTAAGTTCTTTATTTTTGATAACGATTTTCATTTTTAATAACTAGTTAAGCTTGAAGGATGTAAAATTTGCTTATGGAACTATTAACAGAATTTTTTACGGCACTATACGATCTTAGTAATGCGATGTCTTTTTACATCCTTTTCGGTCTTGCTTTTGCCGGCATTTTACATGAAATTGTCCCTGAAACGCTTGTCACCAAGCATCTAGGACGTGAGAGCATCAGCTCAGTTATAAAATCAACAATCTTTGGCATCCCTCTACCTGTTTGCTCTTGTGGTGTTATACCACTAGCAACGAGCATCAAAAAAAGTGGAGCTTCAAAGGGTGCAACTCTTTCTTTTCTTATCTCTACTCCCATAACAGGTATTGATTCTATATTAGCAACTTATGGAATGTTTGGCTGGATTTTCACCATCTACAGAGTTTTAACTTCTATGGTTATAGCGATTATTGCAGGAATACTTACAAATATTTACGACAAAGAAGTTATTGAAGAAGTAGAAGAGCACAGTGGAAGTTGCTGTTGTTCAAGCACTTGCTCTAGTGAGAGTAAAGTTAAACAAAAGTTTTCATTTAAAAAAGCAATGAGTTATGCTTATATCACCCTTTTAAGTGATATAGCAAAAGCGCTTTTTTGGGGTCTACTTCTTGGGGCATTAATCACTATTGCTATCCCTCAAAACTTAAGTAATATTCTTATAGAATATTCTTGGTTATCTTATCTCATTGCTATTGCTATTGCAGTGCCGATGTATGTTTGTGCTACTGCATCTCTTCCTATTGCCGCGGCTCTTATGCTTAGTGGAGTTAGTGCGGGAGCTGCATTTGTATTTTTAAGTGCAGGGCCTGCTACAAACACAGTGACTATAGGTGTAGTAAAAAAGATGCTCGGGACTAAATCTTTGTATATTTACCTTGGAACTATTATTTTTGGAAGTGTTCTTTTTGGTCTTGGTCTTGATTTTGTATTTGACATTAACTCTATAGATGCAAAGTCTCTTGTTCATATGGAAGAAGAAGCCGGCCTTTTAGAGATAGTTAGTAGTGTCATTTTGTGGAGTTTAATGTTATACTTTATACTCAAACCATATTTAAAAAAAGAAGCAAATGAATAACGAACCAATCACATTAAAAACTATATTTGAACTTATACTGCAGAAAAAACCTGCACTTATTTATGGACAGATTATTACTTTTCTCGCAATACTTGTAAGTGTGCCAATTCCAATTATGTTGCCAATCATGGTAGATGAAATTCTTTTAGATAAACCTGCTTATCTAGTAAATAGTATAAACTTTTTTCTAGGTGAAACAACTGCCTTTTACTACATAGCAATTATAGCAGTTGTGGTTATTTTACTACGATTTATTTACTATCTTTTTGGTGTGATAATCACTAAAGTATTTACAAAAATATCTAAACACGTTACATTTATGATTAGAAAACGTCTTATTGAGCATCTTAAGATTGCATCTATGAATGAGTATGAAACTTTAGGCTCTGGAGCGATTACAGCAAACTTAGTAACAGATGTAAATACACTAGATTCTTTTATCATCACAAGTGTAAGCAAGTTTATATCTTCTATTTTAACTCTACTTGCTGTTGGCATTGTGATGATTATAATCAGTCCTATTTTAGGAATCTTAATTCTAATTATTCAACCATTGATTATGCTTATGAGTAAAAAAATGGCGAAAATTGTTGGTAATCTAAAAAAAGATGAAAACAATGCAATAGAGAAATTTCAAGATAATATAGGTGAAACACTAGACCTGTATGGACAAATAAAAGCATCTAATAAAGAAGATTACTTTTTTAAAGATGCAATCTCTCATGCTAAGAGGGTTCAAACAACATCAAATGAATATGGATATAAAAGTGTCGCTTACGAAAAGCTATCTTACACTATTTTCTTAACAATGTTTGAACTCATTCGTGCATCTGGGCTTATCTTAGTTGCATACAGTGACCTTAGCATCGGGATGATGTTTGCCATGTTTGGATATATTTGGTTTATTATGACTCCTGTTCAAGATATTTTATCTATGCAATATAGTTACGCATCTGCCATGAGTGCTATAAAGAGAATAAATAAGATTCTTACTCTACAAACTGAGAAGAGTGGAGATAAAAATATAGAGTCTAAAAAACTAGAAATTACTTTAAAAGATTTGGACTTCTCATACTCAAATGAAAAACCAATTCTTAAAGATATCTCTTTAACTATACATGCCGGATGCAAAATAGCTCTAATAGGAGCAAGTGGAAGTGGAAAAACTACATTAGCTCAAATAATATCAGGCTTTTACGAAAAGAAAAGAGGTTCTCTGAAATACAATGATATGGATATTGAAGAAATAGACAAAAGCTCACTTAGAGAGAGAATATTTTTAGTTCTTCAGATGCCAATTCTTTTTAACTCTACGCTGAGGTTTAATATAACTATGGGTGATAAAAGTATCAGTGATGAGCAAATTTACAAAGCTTTGGAAATAGCTCAACTCACAGATATGATAAATGAGATGGAAAAAAAACTTGACACCATTGTTGGTCGTCACGGTATCAGACTTTCAGGTGGGCAGAGACAACGTTTAAGTATTGCAAGAATGATTATAGCCGACCCAAGTGTAGTAATCTTTGATGAGTCAACTTCAGCTCTTGACGTTCACACAGAAGCGAAGTTACAAACAACAATAGCCCCACTTCTAAAAGACAAAACAGTCATAACAATAGCACATAGGCTAAGCACTGTTAAAAATGCTGATGAAATCTACGTTTTAGAGAGTGGTAAAATTGTTCAGCATGGAACGCACAAAGAGTTAGAAGCAGAGGAAGGGCACTATATGGA
>JBLIEY010000158.1:0-5949 GCA_047633475.1 Sulfurimonas sp. | reverse complement strand
ACTATAATACATAAATAAAAATACATAAATCAATTTATGAGGAAAATAGATGAGTGATACAAAAGAATTAGATATAAAATATGTTTTACCTACATACGCTAGAGCAGATGTAGAATTTGTTAGTGGAAATAATGCAAAATTAGTGGATTCTAATGGAAAAAAATATATAGATTTTACTTCCGGGATTGGTGT
This sequence comes from Sulfurimonas sp., assembly GCA_047633475.1. GTDB lineage: Bacteria > Campylobacterota > Campylobacteria > Campylobacterales > Sulfurimonadaceae > Sulfurimonas. The sequence continues at coordinate 5,757 of JBLIEY010000158.1, read as the reverse complement.
TGTAAGTGTTGGTCATGCAAATGAAAAAGTTAATAGTGCTATTTGTGCGCAATTGGCTAAAATAACACATACTTCAAACCTTTATAATATAGCACCACAAGCAAAAGCCGCACAAAAGATAGTGGAAATGAGTGGTTACGATATGAAGTGTTTTTTTGGTAACAGTGGAGCAGAAGCAAACGAAGGCGCAATAAAGATTGCTAGAAAGTTTGGAGAAAAAGAGGGTGAAGTTAAAAGATATAAAATTATCACTTTGCAAAATTCATTTCACGGAAGAACTATTACAACAGTAAAAGCTACTGGTCAAATAGCTATGCACAACTACTTTGGACCTTATCCTGATGGTTTTGTTTACGCTGATGATATAGAACAAGTAGAGAGTCTTATAGATGGAAATACGGCAGCAGTAATGATTGAACTTATTCAAGGTGAAGGCGGAGTTCAACCACAAGATAAAGCACAAGTTCAAGCTTTGGCTAAGATGTTGAAATCTAAGAATATTCTTCTTATAGTAGATGAAGTTCAAACTGGTGTTTACAGAACTGGAAAATTTTTAGCATCTAATGTTTATGAAATAGAACCAGATATTATTACTCTAGCAAAAGGTCTTGGGGGAGGTGTACCTATAGGGGTTGTAATGACTTCTTTAAAAGAAATATTTTCAGCTGGCGATCATGGATCTACATTTGGTGGTAATTACTTAAGCACAACTGCTGCTTGCGCTGTTTTAGATATTTTAAAAGAGTATTCAGACAGTGGTGAACTCACTAAAATTACAGAGTACTTTAATCAAGAACTTGAAAGTTTTTACAGTGCTCATAAAAGAATGTTTACGTCTAAAGTTGGTATTGGAATGATGTGTGGACTACGCGTGAAAGATTCTGATACACTAGCACAAATAATTTTAAATGCAAGAGATGAAGGTGTTATGGTTTTAAAAGCAGGCAGAAACACTTTGAGATTTTTACCACCATTAACTATAACAAGAGAGGAAATAGATGAAGGCTTTAAGTCTCTTAATCGCGCTGTCGCTTCTTTGTAGTACAGCTTTTGCGGAAGATGAAAATAATCAATCACTAGATGCATACATTTCTAAAAATAAAAAAGAGCAGTTTAAATACGATTATGAAAAAATAGATGCACAAAGTTCAAAACTCCGTGATTCGTGGATAGCACCAATATATTTGCAGTATACTAACTCTAAAAGTAATCCTTATTCAGGAGAACAGACTGTTGAAAATGCTGCTTTAACAATTAGTCAACCCATTTTTCAAAGTGGTGGAATTTACTACGGAATTAAGTATGCAGATGCATCTAGAATCTATTCTAATTACTCTGTTGAAGTTGCACAAAGAAAACTTGTAAAAGATGCTATTTCTCTTTTAATGCAGATTAAGCAGATAGACTTAAAGATAAAAAAACAAAATTTTCAAATTAAAAACGCAGATATTAGTTTAGAACAGAAGAAAGAACAATATTTGAATGGTCAACTTGATTCTAGTTTCTTAGATGATGCAATTATTAGTAGAAATATTGCTATTCAAGCTTTGTATGACATAGATACAACTAAAGAGAAACTTATTTCACAGTTTAATGTTATCAGCGATATGTCATACGAAGAAGCTAACATACCTCATTTAGAGCTTATAAATGAAGAAGAATTTTTAAAATATAATATTGTACTAAATATGTCCGCGAGTGAGATAGAAAAAAACAGATATAACAAAGATGTTACGATTGCTAAATATCTTCCTCAGGTTAGTCTTACAGGTGGGTATACATGGAATAAGTATGATAATTATGGATCTAGTAGTCTTACAAGTGAAACTGATTATTATAACTATGGGGTAAAAGCTACTATACCTCTTGATATAAATACTTTTAGAGATGTAGAATCTTCAAGAGTAGACTACTTAAAGTCAAAACTTGTAATTCAAGATACAAAAAAAGAGTTATATGCATTGTTTGAACAAGTAATGCAAAATATAAAAAACTTTGAGAAAAAGATATTACTCAGTAAAGAAAATAAAAAGTTGTATGAGAAACTTTTGTCTGATACTAAAAGTTTGTTTAATGCTGGATATAAAACTAGTTATGATGTTGAGTTGTTAAAAAACTCTGTTGCTATACAAACACTAGATTTATCAATATTTGAAATAGATAAACAACTTGAACTCTTGTCTCTATATGAAATGTATAAAAATAATTAGACTACTAAATGTCTAGTTGTAAATTTAGTGAGTACATGGGTGAGTGGCTCTATGGAACTGATGGCTATTATGCAACATATAAGAATATTGGGAAAAGTGGTGACTTCTATACTGCTGTAAGTACAAGTAAGTTCTTTGGTGGAACTATTGCTCAACACATTATTTCTTTAGTTGATGAAGGCTTTTTAGCAAAGGATTCTGTCATCTGCGAAATAGGCGCTCACCATGGTTACTTTCTGGCTGATGTAATAGAGTTTATATATACTCTTAGACCAAACCTTCTTAGTAGTTTGAAGTTTGTCATTATAGAAAAGTTTGATGACCTTCAAGATCAGCAGAGAAAATATTTTCAAGAGTCATTTGGTGATGTTGTTAGTCTAACTCACTACAAGTCGCTAAGTGAACTAAAATGTAAAAATGCATTTTTCATTGCAAATGAAATATTTGATGCATTTCCCTGTGAACTTTACTATAAGGGGAAAACAGGCAGAGTAGAAGAACATGATGTAAAATTTGATGTTGATAATTCATGGGTAGATGCTAAGGCAAAAAAATATCACAAAGATAGAGGTGAATTAGCTATCGGTTATGAAGAGTTTGCAAAAGAAATGGCCGACTCATGTGATAAGTTCGAATTTATGAGTTTTGACTATGGTGAGATGCAAGCTAGACCTGACTTTTCCATAAGAGTATACACAAAGCATAAAGTAATCCCCTTTTTTGAAGAAAACATAAAGAGAGATGAACTATTTGCAAGGTCTGATATAACTTACGACGTCACGTTTGAGCATGTAAAAGATGCGTATGCAGATGCTGGAGTAGAGTTTTTAGAATTAAAAGCTCAGATGGTAGCACTTGTAGATATGGGAATCCTAAATCTCTTAGAGATACTAAAAGAAAAAGTTGAAGAAAAAATATACGAGCAAGAACTTCAAAAAGTGAAGATGCTAATCATGCCAGACTTCTTGGGTGAAAGATTTAAAATGATTCGGTTTAGGAAGAACAAAAATATATCTACTCGTTAAATAGTGAAAGTGGAGATTCATTAACTGGGGTGAATAGCACTAACTTAATCAGTAAAGTCCTAAAATAGCAGTTCAATCCTAACTTTTTAGTACTTAGCTATGCACTTGGAAGTGAGGCTTTAGCCTCGCCTATTTACGGGACTGAAGTCCCATTTTCAAATATAAAGTCTATTAGTGCTAATAAATAACTTATTTCTAGAATTGGCAAGGTAAATTATCTTAAGTTAGTGCCATTCTTCACTGGTGTGTAACTTTTTATTTTTTTTTGGCACATTTCTTTAGTACTCGTAAATAAATATTTCTACCTTTCTATCTAAACTGTAAACTTTAGATTGCGAATATTCATTACTATTCCCATATATATCTATTTTTATTTTATCAATTGGAAAATTGTCATTAAGTAAAATATTAATAATAAACTCTCTAACACTGTCCGCTCTTGCTTTTGATAATTGATAATTATCAGATACATTGTCATTTTTTATATCTATTTTTTCTTTGCTTGCATATCCTATTACTTTTATATAATAATTTTTATCTGTATTTAATTTGTCTAATATGTTATAAAGTTCTTTTACATTTTTAAAATGTTTATCTTTTAAATATGATTTATCAGATAAATATTCTGTAAATAAAATTTGACCCTGATTAAAATAAACAGTCTTTTTATCAATCGCTGCAACGACTTTTTCTTTTTCAGTTTGAGTATGGTTCTTTAATTGGATAACTGTCTTGAAGTCTAAAATATAAAATAATACTAGGATGGTAGATACAAACAAAAAAATTACTTTAGCAAAAGATTTCCAACTAAATTTTATTCTATATATTCTTTTTGAAAAGAATAAATATAACATGAATATACTAATTGTAATAAATAGAGCAGACAAAATAGTAACTAATGTACTTGATAACTTCTTAATATCAATATTTTTAAAAAGTTCACATGTTTGGTTTAACTCAAATAAAGAGACCAAAACAGATATTATAATTATTACACCTATTATTCCTAAGGTAGAAAACACAAGTTCAAATATTTTACTAAATTTATAGCGTTTACCAAATTTCATTTTATTTATTTCATCTGTTAAATCAGTATTCGTACCTTCTTCATTTAAAAATAAAGTTATACCTATCTCTTTCTCAAGCTTTTTTAACTCTTTTTCAGCATTACGAATTAATTCTTTATTTCTAATATCTAGCTTCCAAAATATAAAAGAAAAAAAAGTCATAAGCCCAGCAATGGGAATGATATAAATAGTAACATTTAACTTAGCTAATGTAATAATGGCACCTAATAAGAGTGTAATAATAATAATATAGAAATGAAAAGTCTTTAATCTTTGTTCAGCATGTAGATTGAAGTATCTGAAAACATAATCAATATTATCATGGTAAGTGAATTTAGTATCTTTATCTAGCATTTACCTTATTCCTTATATTTATAAAATTGTTCAAAGGAATAATTTAATAAAATATTTTTGGATATTACTCTAATTGTCGAACCAGTACTTTCTTCTATTAATTTGTAATTGCTTTCATCTTCTTTTAAGCATAATTTTAAACTATTTTCTAATAATCCATATAAAACATCAGCACAAGACTGTACAGACCTAACAACAATGATACCATTTAACACACCAGAATCCATTATAATTTGAAGAGCTAGTGGGTGAGTCTCTTTGAATAATTCTGCACGTTGTTCATATCTAATTGTCATAGCAATAAAAATATTTATTAAATTACTACGTAAACTCATACTTAAACGGGTTACATCTTCAGATTTTTTAACTTTTTCCAAAAATTCTCTAAATTCTTTTTTTTCTAAAGTTTCCTTTTTTATATCTAAATTTTTAATTCTATCATCTTCACTCACTAAATCAAATTCAGATAAATATTTTTTTATTATTTGTATTAGTAACTCATCAGACATTTTATCAAAGTATTGATTTAGAACTGCCCCTACTAGAGCTTGTTTATCACAATCATTACCATTTCTATCACATATATCATCAGGCTCATTACCTAGTAAACTTGATAAATATCTATTATCTCGTTTATAAAGTTCTTCACTATCTAATTCTACTTCTTCAACTTTTAATTTAGGTACATATACTATTACAGCTTTCCCTTGTCCTAATGAAACAGAAGCCTCAGAATCTTTACCAAATGTATCAGACTTTTGAGCCATATATATTGTAACAGCGGCTCTTTTTAACATTAATGCTTCAACAAGTCCTTTTGCTACACGGTCTTCAATCCATGACTGAGTAGGATTAAAATATCTTAATTGTAACTTTTTGATTTCTTCACTATTTAGAAGCATCTCGACAAAAGTATTAACAGATATAAAATCTTCATCTGTTCTCATAGATGTTGCAATATATAAATCCATATAATCTGCTGTTAAATAATTTGATAAATTAGCAAATGCTTGTTCTTGAACAATCTGTTTTTTTGTAAGTTCTTCTTTAGTTTTAGGTGCTAAATATTTTCTTTCTCTTATTAACTTATCAACATCAATT
>JBLIEY010000157.1:0-5990 GCA_047633475.1 Sulfurimonas sp. | reverse complement strand
TATGTATGACTTAGCAATTGTAGTGGTAGATGGACTATCATCTTTGGCTATCAAGGAAAATGCAATAAATTTTATAAATAAATTATCTTCTGAACTAGTAAACGATAATGAAAATTGGTCATTAGCCCCATTTACGATTGTAAAACAAGGAAGAGTAGCAATTGGGGATGAAATAGGTGAGTTATTAAATGCTAAAGCTGTTTTAGTTCTCATTGGTGAAAGACCAGGGCTTAGTTCTCCTGATAGTTTAGGACTTTATCTTACATACAATCCAAAAGTCGGACTTAATGATTCAAATAGAAATTGTATTTCTAATATCAGAAGTGAAGGACTGTCATACGAAGATGCGACTCGGAAAAGTTTATATTTGTTAAAAGAATCAAGAAAAATACAGTTATCTGGTGTAAATCTTAAAGATAGAACACAAGATGATAACGATACACAAATAACACAAGAAAGAAATTTCTTATTAAATTAAAAAGGATTAAAAATGAGTACAAAAATTAATGAAGAGTATTTAGCCAAGAGGCAACTCAAAAAAGGAACAGCAGGTTGGCTATTATTAGCTGGACTAGGTATATCGTATGTTATCTCGGGTGATTTCGCTGGATGGAACTTTGGTATCGCAGAAGCTGGTTGGGGTGGATTTGCAATTGCCTCAGTTTTAATGGGCGCAATGTATCTGTTTTTAGTATTATCACTTGCGGAAATGTCAGCAATGATTCCTGCTGCTGGTGGTGGTTATAGTTTTGCTAGACAAGTAATGGGACCTGCAGGTGGTTACTTAACTGGACTAGCAATATTGATCGAGTATGCCTTAGCTCCAGCTGCCATAGTTATCTTTATAGGTGGTGCTACTGAAAGCTTACTTGGAATAAATGGGCCGATTGTATATGCCTTATTTTATATAGTATTTATTGCCATTCATGTTATTGGAGCTGGTGAAGCCTTAAAGACTATGATGGTTATTAGTGCCTTAGCTGTTTTTGCTATTATTGCTACAGGTGTTGTATTAATTGGTGATTTTAATGTTGCTAATTTATTTGACATTGCTCCATCAGTTGATGTTGTAGGTGCAACTGAGTTTTTACCATTTGGTTGGCATGGTGTTTGGGCTGCATTGCCTTTTGCTATGTGGTTATTTCTAGCAGTTGAAGGTGTACCTTTAGCAGCAGAAGAAGCTAAAGACCCAGCTAAAGATGTACCAAAAGGCATTATAGCTGCTATGATTTTTTTATTAGTCACTGCTGTGTTAGTTGTAGTTTTAGTTGCTGGTGCAAGTGGAGCTAAAATGATTGGCGGAAGTGCTGTTCCCTTAGTAGATGCTCTAAATGCTGTTGGTAGTGCAAAGCTTGCAATATTAGTTAATGTACTTGCTCTTGCTGGTCTTGTAGCGTCTTTTTTCTCTATAATTTATGGATACAGTAGATTAGTATTTGCCCTTTCTCGTGCAGGGTATTTACCACAATTTTTATCTCTTACAAGTAAAAGAAAAACTCCAATTTGGGCTTTAATCATCCCTGGTGTACTAGGATTTCTAGCTTCACTAACTGGTGAAGGCGATTTAATGTTAGGTATGGCTGTTGTAGGTGCTACTATTTCATATGCTTTAATGTCACTAAGTCATATACTTTTAAGAATTAAAGAACCAAACATGGATAGACCATATAAAACTCCAGGTGGTGTGCTTACTTCTGGTACTGCTTTAGTGTTATCTATTGTCGCTTTAACAGGTGTATATGCATTTGATCCTAGAGCATTTATTTACACTATTATACTTTATGCAATCGGTGCAATTTATTACTTTGCATATAGTAAAAATCATCTTGTGGCAAAAACTGCTGAGGAAGAATTCTCAATGATTCAACAAGCAGAACACGAACTAGAACAAGAACTATAAAAAAGGTTTGATAACGAGGATTAGACTTAATCCTCGTTATCATTAATAATTAAACATCTCATCTTTGCATCTTCAATCTTTTTTATCTCTTGTAGGAACATAATATGTATAGTCATTTTAAACTAACTCACAGCATCTAGCTAGATGCAAGGAACAAAAATGAGAAACCCATTTAATCCAGACGATTTTGACACAGATTTAACTATAGCAGATGTAGCTAAAAGATTTGAGAAACTTGCAGATTTAGACTTTACAAAAGTAAGTTTAGCCAAAGAAATCAACAAGCTAAACTACGAGGTAATCTCTAAAGATTATGAAGATTTAAAATACCCTAGTATTAAAGAATACTATGATATTGAAGTTGATACTATAGTTTAAAGTCGGCATATAACCCTAATTTAACTCTTTCTTTTTGTATAATTAATAGTAATACTAAGTGCAACTTATGAGTATGAATTTAGTTTTATACTAAAATTGTATTTAACTTTGGGGCAATAATGAATATTATCAAAAAACTAATATTACATATTGAAAAATATAATCTTTATCATATAATTATATTTTTTACAATTGCTTTTTTACTTATTTTTTTTAGTAGTTTTTATCTCATCAGAAAAGACCTTATAAAAACAGAAAAGCAGTATCACGAATTACTTTTAAGTGACGTTGAGAGAACCATTTCTTCATGGCTTGTAAAAAAAACTCATGAACTAGAATTTAACACAAAATATTTAGACAATATCTCACTTGATGACCCAAAAGAAATATTTTCTTTTATGAAAGTATTTTCAAGTACTAAATATTTTGATGCCATACAACTTGTTCTTCCAGAATCATATTTTTATTTTAACACTAGACAAGTGCATAATTTTAAAATAAATAAAGTTTATATTCAACCAGAATTTGGTTTTAACGTTATAGATAGAGATTGGTACAAAAATACGAAAACTAGCTTAAGCACTACAATAACAATTGTTAAAACCCATGCTAATTTCCATAGGAAAGCATTACTTATTAGCACCCCTGTTTTCGGAAGAAAAAAGGAATTTAAAGGAGTTATGTGTGGTGTTCTAAAAGTTAATTCCTTGTTTAAAAAGATTGAAGAATTAAAATTTCCTAAAAACTATTATTATTTCATCATGAGTTCAGAAGGTAAAATAATTACTAAATTAAACAAAAAAACCTTAATCAATAGTATTGAAAAAACATCAAAAAAATTTATATCTAAAAATATCAAAACATTTAAAATAAAATTGACTGATAATGTTATCATTCTTAATAAGCTAAAAGATTATGATTGGTATATTGGAGTTGGGACAACAAATAAAAAAATTTTAGAAAAAATTTCTTATCAAATTGTTCAATATGGTGCAATCTTATTCTCCTGTTTTATAATATTCTTCGTAGTAATTAATAGTGCTTACTATTTTCTTCGTAAAAATCTTGTAAAAAAACAAAAAGAATATGAATACCTTTTAGCACATAGATCTCGTATATCAGAAATTGGGCATCTTGTTTCTTCTATTAACCATCAATTAAAACAACCGTTAAACAGCACAGCGTTGATTGTCAGTAATACTCTCAATATGTCAAATCAAGATACTTTAGATAAAAAAACTCTAAATCATAATCTTGAATTATGTAATAAGACTATTTATATAATGAATAAAACAATAGGTATTTTTCGTAATTTTTACCGCTGTAATGAAGATATATCATGTTTTGATTTAAAAGAATGTGTTGATGCTGTTTTGCATATTAATCATACTGATTTATCTAGGTCTAACATAAGCATTGAAGTTATAAATAATATACCTAAAGATTGTCATATAGAGTCAATTGACAATTACGTACAGCAAATATTGTTAGTACTTATTCAAAATGCGAAAGAAGCCATCTTAAGTACAAAAGATATAAAGAAAACAAATGTACATACTATACTTTTAAATATATCTAATTCAGATGACACCATATATATTGATGTTGAAGACAATGGCGTTGGAGTATCAAAAGAAATAGAAAAAACTCTTTTTTCAGAGTTGAAAAGTTCAAAAAAATATGAAGGATCAGGACTAGGGTTATATTTTGCCAAGCAATTAGCACAAGAAAAACTCAAAGGAGATATTGTACTTAAGAGTAATTCTTTACCTACAATATTTCGATTAACATTCCCTAGATCTATTAATACAAAGGTTTAAATATATGCATAAAAAAGCACTTACTTTACTCAATACATACAATGTATTGGTAGTTGAAGATGATGAAATTGCTCGTGAAATGATAAAACAAGGATTAAAAAAACACTTTGAATCATTCTATGAAGCAGGAGATGGTCTTGAAGGCTTAGAACAATTTAAAAAACATCGTATAGATTTAATTGTTACAGATATTCATCTACCTTCACTAAATGGTCTTGAAATGGTAAAAGAGATTTTAACTCTTAAACCAAATCAACTCTTTCTTGTCATGACTTCATTTGATACTGATGAAAATATACTTAAAAGTATGAGAAAAGGAGCCTGTCAATTTTTAAGTAAACCAATTGATATAAATGATCTTCAAACCGCACTTCTAATTTCATCTTCAAGATTACAACAAGAACCTACTAAATTGTCTAAAAGCATAACAGTTGACACTAGAAAGGAAGTGATTCTAAAAAATGGTGAACCAATTTTTCTTTCTTACAAACAAAACAAAATTTTCTGGTTACTCTATTATAATTTATCAAGACTAGTTACTTATGAGATGTTTGAAGACTATGTACATGAAAATGAATCAATTAATAAAAGTGTTTTACACGTAGCTATATTAAGAATAAAACAAGCACTAGAAGGCATTGAAATAAAAAATATTGTCAATATGGGATATGTTATGCAAGAAGGTCAGGACTAAATACTCTTTATTTTTTGTGTCATAGCATAACAAGTAAAGCTATGGCACAAAATTTATCTTATACTGGTAACTTCTAGAAACCTGCTCTACTTCCTCTAACTGGCATATTTGAGTAATGAACATGAACTAATTTCCATTCTCCCTGAGCTGTTTTAGAATATATTTGTGATTCTCTACCGTGTGTCTCTATAGCTGAACCATCTTTTTTAAACGTAGCGTAAAAATCCCAATAAAACTCAACAACAGCGCTATCTCTATATACACTTATATGTATATTCTTTGTTTGTAAATCACGTTTTGAAAAATTTCCAAACATAACTTTTGTATAAAAATTTTCTAATATATTCTTAGTACCTACATCATGCCCTCTTGGATGTATAAATGATGTTTCTTCTGAATCTAACCACATTTGCTTTCCTAAATCAATATCTGCTGTATTAATTGACTTAGTATACTTTTCAATTAAACCTTTGATTTCTTCTTTAGTATTTTCTTTATACTGTTTTGACATTGACCCATCAATATTTATAGCATCTGCAGAGTTAGCTGCACTACAACCGGTTAGCATACTTCCTGCGATTGGTAAACTAATGCAGAATAAACCTGCTTTTTTCAAAAAACTTCTATGAGTCATTGTAAATCCTTTTTGTAAAATTTTATTTTTAAAAAGCAGTTTATATCTGCTCTTTCAAGTTCCTTATAAAAGAATTATTAGGAACTTGAAAGAAAAGAGAAAGCTATCTACCTTACAAAACTAAGGATATAAAAAGTCTAATATAAGCTCGTATAATCAAACTTTTAAATATATGCCAAGAACAGGAGTGAAACTTGGCACATATGGATTAGGTTATAAATATCTATACTTAGAATTTAAAACTTGTTCTAAGCCAAGAAGTTTTATCGTCATTTGCGCTAAGAGAATGATTTTCATCTTCATATATAAAGACTACACTTAAACCTTTAAGTGATTTTTTAAATGCATATCTAGCCATAAAAATAGAAAAATTAGCTTCATCAGCTTTAGCCTTATAATCAACATTTAGATGACGTATATCAAGCAATAGCCCAAAATTAAATTTATACTTTAGATCAATAGCAAACTGATTAGATTCTTCATATTCACCACCTGCCACAATTGGAGCTGTTAAAATATCAAGTCTTGATCTAGTACCAGCAACTCTAAATGCTGCTACGTTAT
>JBLIEY010000156.1:0-6058 GCA_047633475.1 Sulfurimonas sp. | reverse complement strand
GTCTCTTTGTTTGTGGATGGGAATTATAGGGGGTTGTTGCTTAGAAGTTTCTTAATCCGATAAGAAGTCTTCTAAATGTTTATTTAATGTTTATTTTTTACAATAATATACAACAACCACTAATTTGGCCTTACATATATAATAGAAAATGTAAATCTGTTGCTATGTATTAACTCTTTATATATAGAATTCCTATAAAGAAATTCATAGTAAGGAAAAAAAATGGGACTTTATGATCGTGACTATGCAAGAGGTAACTCTTATGCATACGAAAATTCGTCAAAGAGTGACACACAAATTATATCTTTTGTAAAAGAGACATATAAACTGTTTGCTGCTTCAATGATGGCTGGCGCTGTTGGCGCATACGTTGGTGTTCCTATCGCAGGAACAATAGCAGCTTGGTTTATTCCACTGTTTATTTTAGAAATAGGCCTACTTATAGGACTACACTTTGTTAAGCATAAGCCGGGGATAAACCTTATGGTAATGTTTAGTTTTGTGTTTATGACAGGACTAATGCTTGCTCCTTTACTTTCACACACACTTGGAATGAGTGGTGGTGGTACTATTATTGGTAATGCTTTTGCAATGACATCAGTAATATTTGGCGCAATGAGCTTTTTTGCCATTAAAACTAAGAAAGATTTTACTGGTTATGGCAAACCTTTAATGATTGCTCTTTTTGTAATTATTGGTTTTTCAGTTGTTAACTTATTTTTAGGCAATCCAATGCTTAATGTTATCATCTCTGGTGCTGTTGTATTTTTATTTAGCATCTTAGTTGTTTATGACACTCAAAACATTATAAGAGGTGCATATGAAACTCCTATTGATGGAGCGATTGCACTTTATTTAGACTTTTTAAATATCTTTACTGCCTTATTACAATTATTTGGTATATTTGGTAATGACGACTAAAGAAGAACTATCACCTGAACTTTTTCGGGTGATAGATGCTAATCTTAACCGCTTAAAAGAAGGTATACGTGTGGTTGAAGATATCATGCGATATCGAGATAACAATAAAGACTACTCATTAAGACTCAAACAACTTAGACATAAGTCTCGAATCGATGAGATTTACAAACTTCTTACGCACAGAGATAGCATCAATGATGTACTACGTCCAACTACAAAAAGCGAACTTAATCGCACAGATATCAAAAGCATTATAATTGCAAACTTTAAACGAGCACAAGAGTCTTCGAGAGTTTTAGAAGAACTTTTTAAGCTTAGCGATGAGACTTATAGTGAAGAGTTTAAATACATAAGATATGAGCTGTATAACTTGGAAAAAGAGATAGTTCTTAAACAGAAGTAATAAACACCACTTCAAACTCTAAATAGTTTAGCGGATAATCATTCATAAGTTTTTTTGTCTGTTTATAATCTAGTACTTTTCTTGAACCACTTACTCCACTATTTTTTATATACTTAAACATATCCCTAGTAGATTCAAATTCTAATTTATACTCTACAACTTCTATCTCTGCATCAAAATATTTCTTTTGAAGTTCATTAATAAGCTCTGCACTTCTTAGTAAAGGCTTAAGAGATGCTGTTTTGTTTAGAGTTTTAAAAGTATTAGCACTAAAAATCGCCAATGCTACAGGAGCGTTAAATTGCTTAATATTGTTAAATACCATATCAAGATCATCTGCCCATTGCAATGCAGATGCTGAGAATATATGGTCATATTTGTAAGGGTATAAATTCTCAAAAAGAGTTTTATCGTTAAAATCACCGTAGATGCATTCGCAATTTTGTTTCTTTGGATGCAGTTCTAACATTCCAGGGGCAAAATCAACTCCTGTGAAATGATCATATTCCCAAGATATATTTTTAAGTAATGATCCACTTCCACAACCTAAATCTAAAATATTTTGAGGCTTATGTTTAACTTTTTTTAGCAGTCTTTTTATTACTTTGTTTTGAATGACATTGTAAGAGCCATAATGCAAAGCATGTTTGGAAAACTCTGAACTTACTTTCATCTCTTGTTAATAACCAACGAGACTATAAATATTACTAAAACAGACAAGACTATAGTAGCTCCAGAAGGAAGTGAAAAGTAAAAAGAGAGTGTCATGCCAGATGCAACACTTGTTAATGCAAAAACTAAAGATATTAGTAGTGTTTGCACAAAACCTCTTCTGTATTGCAGTGCTGAGACAGTAGGGATGACCATAAGAGCACCAATAAGTAAACTTCCAACCACTCTTATAGATAGAGCAATAATAACCGCTACAATGCTTACAAGAAGAAAATTTAAAAGCTTAACTTTTATACCACTCGTTTTTGCTACTTCTTCATCATATGCTATAAAATAAAACTCTCTTGAGAAGAGAAGTAAAACGCCAAGACATAAACTTCCAAAGATAGATATAGTAATAACATCTTCACTACTAACAGAGAGAATAGAACCAAAGAGGTATGAAAATAGTGAATTATTAAAAGCACCGCCTAGCGAAACTATGATAACAGCAATAGCAAGAGAACCTGATAACAAGATAGCAAGAACAGCATCTGAGTACAATGAAAATCGACCTCTTAAGTATTCTATGAGCCAAGCTGAAAGGATTGCTACTATAACAGCCATCCAAAGAGGATTAAATCCTGCTACTAAACCTACTGCTACACCAACTAAAGCGGAATGAGCAAGTGTTTCACTAATCATAGAGTAACGTCTTAGTACTATAAAAGTACCACTTACAGATGCTAGTGTTGCAATAAGCATGCCTGCTATAAAAGCTCTTTGCATAAAGTCATAGTCAAACATCTCTATCATCTACAACTCCTAATGCTCATGTTTATGGTTATGAAGCAGATGCGCTTCGATGCCATAAAGTTCGCTCATTTCTTCACAACTTAGAGCTTCTTTTGGATTGTTGCATATAGTTGCTTTTTGATTTATTGTAAAAAGCCTTGCAATATCATCAGCTATTACCCCTATGTCATGCGTAATAAAAACGATAGTAATTTTTTCTTCTTTGTTTAATTGTTTTAAAAGTGTATAAAATCTTTTTTGAGAAAGCATATCTACGCCAGTGTTAGGTTCATCTAAAATCAAAATTTCTGGGTTTGAAGCTAAAGCTCTAGCTATCATCACTCTTTGTCTTTGCCCACCAGAAAGAGTTCCTATCATCTTGTCTTTTAAGTTATACACATCCATTTTCTGCATTGCATCTAAGACACAACTTCTATCTTCTTCACTCTCTCTAGAAAATAATTTCCTTTGAGAAGTTCTTCCCATATTCACAACATCTTCTACTGTGCCTGGGAAGGAAGCATCTACAAGCATCGCTCGCTGAGGAACATAACCTATCTTATACCAATCCTTAAAGTCTTTAACAAGTTTACCGAAGATTCTAACTTCACCACTTGTTGCTTTTTCAAGACCTAAAAGTATTCTTATAAGAGTTGTTTTACCACCACCGTTTGGTCCTATGATTGCAATATACTGAGAACTAAAAATTTCTAAAGACACATTTGAAAGAATCTCTTGATCTCCAGCTTTGAAGTAAAGATTTTTCACATCAAAGATTGGTAGAGTAAATTTCATTTACATTCCATAGCTTTAGATATTTTGTCTAAATTAATCAGCATAATATCTTCATAACTAAGATCTTTGTTCGCTTCATTCGCTGTAATATTTCCAAGCGGTTGAAGGACATCAGCACTTACTTTTGCCTCATTAGCTATACTTTTTATTGCCTTGTCACTAACAAAACTCTCAAAAAATACAGTGGAGAGCTTATACTCTCTTACATGCTCAATAAGTTTTACCATACTTTTTGCACTTGGCTGTGCATCTGGAGATAGTCCACTTAATGCTTCAACATGAAAGCCATATCTAGCACTTAAGTACGAAAAGGCATTATGATTTACTATGATTGTGTCTTTTTCACACTTAGAGAGTGACTTTTTGTACTTAGCATCTATGGACTCTAGCATTGCTATATATTTTTCACTATTACTTTTATACAAATCTGCGTTACTTGGTGAAAGTTCTGTAAACTCTTTACTCATAAGTTTAGTTGCAGTAATCATATTTTCTATATCTAACCAATAGTGAGGATCAACTTCTTTATTTCCATGCTCATGCTCATCGTGCTCTTCATGTGCATCTGGCTTTAAAAGTTTTACAAACTTACTCATATCTATAACTTTAGATTTAAACTCAAAAGATTTTGTCCAAGGTTCAAGCCCTGCTCCACTGTAAACAACTAAGTCACTTTCAAGTATTTTTGCCATTAATTTTGGTGTTGGCTCAAAGTTATGAGCATCTACTCCAAAAGGTAAAATCATAACAAGGTCTAAAGTATCTTGTGAAATATTTTTTGCAATGTCATACAAAGAAAAAGTACTTAAAGCTACCGCAGGTTTTTTAGTTGGTACTTCAATTTTGTCGGCAAGTATTGAAATAATTAGCTCTAAAAATAAAACAACAATTATCAAAATAAAAATAATATTTCTAAGTTTTTTCATATATTTATCCAATTTTTTTGAAATTATATCTAATTATGAGTCTTCATTATAGTAAAAAGGTTAATATAGGTTGGCAATAAGCATTTATTTAGATATAATTCGCAACTTTTAAACTCAGGAATTTATATATGACAACTAGTTTTTTACTTATTGTACAGATTGTATTAGTTGTAATACTAGTAATAGCTGTACTTCTACAAAAAAGCTCAAGCATTGGTCTTGGCGCATATAGTGGCTCAAACGAGTCTGTTTTTGGAGCAAAAGGGCCGACTGCTTTTTTAGCAAAAGCTACTTTTCTTATAGGATTTTTATTTGTTTCAAATACAATCGCTCTAGGTTATTTATACTCTAACGAAAAGCAAACTTCTGTAGTTGACAACATGGTTGAGACTACAAATGTTGTAGCTCCAAGTGCTACTACTCCGGTAGAAGCTCCTGTTGCTCCTGCAAAAGAAGAAACTCCGGCTGTAAAATAGTTGCATTTTTGCAACTATTTTAAGCTCTAAAACCCCCACTTTTTAAATCACTTTTATTTCATTTAAAAAAATTCTCGCTACAATGTCGTAATTATTTTTCAAATATTCAAGGAAAACAAATGATAAACGAGATATTTAACGTATGTGAAACAAAGATGAAATCAAGCATAGAACATATGCAAAGAGATTTTAAAACACTTAGAACAGGTAAGGTTACTACATCTGTTTTAGACAACGTAAAAATTGATTATTATGGAACTCCTACGCCTCTTGATCAAATTGGTTCAGTTATAGCCGTTGATGCTACAACAATTGTTGTAAACCCTTGGGAAAAAAACCTTTTATCTGATGTAGAGTCAGCAATTTCTGCAGGAAATGTTGGAGCAACTCCAAATAATGACGGTGAGCAAATCAAATTGTTTTTTCCAGCTATGACAGTTGAGCAGAGAAAAGAATCTGCAAAACAAATGAGAGGAATGGGTGAAAACGCTAAAGTTTCAATCAGAAACGATAGAAAAAACTCAAATGACCAAATCAAAAAACTTGAAAAAGATAAAGAGATTACTACAGATGAATCAAAATCTGCTCAAGAAAGAATCCAAAAAACTACTGATAAATTCATAACAGACATAGACAGCATCTTAAGAAGTAAAGAAGCTGAAATACTAAAGGTTTAGAGTAGTATTTAAAACGCCAAAGGAAGTAATTCCTTTGACTACTCTAACACTAAGTTCTCTTCGTGCTGAGAACTCTCGCACCTTGGTGCTCTTACAACAACTTAATCACTAGGAAATAAAATGGACATAAAACAAATATATATGGATGCAGATGCTCTTTTAGAGGGGCACTTTAAACTAAGCAGTGGAAATCACTCACAGTTTTACCTACAGTCTGCAAAAGTGTTAGAAGATCCAAAAACTGCTAAATTACTTGCAGATGAGTTAGCAAAGCAGATCAAAGCAAGTGGACTTAAAGTAGATACAGTTTGTGCTCCTGCACTTGGTGGTCTTATAGCTGGTTTTGCACTTGCGCAGGCACTTGATGTTCGTTTTATATTTGCCGAGAGAGTTGATGGTGTTATGAGTATCCGA
>JBLIEY010000155.1:0-6062 GCA_047633475.1 Sulfurimonas sp. | reverse complement strand
ATGTGTTAGTTATCACGACGAACCAGCTTGTGCTACTGCATGTCCTACTGAGGGTTGTATTACATGGGATGCTATTGGTGAAAGTCCTTCACATCGTGAAGAAGTTACTGAAGAACAACGCACAAACCATGAGAATATTGTAGACTAATTCTCTTCTAATAAATTACAAAGTGTAAAAATTACACTTTGTAAATCTTTTTTCTTTCATAAATCTTTAAATTTAACTTTAATAACATTTTTTTTTGGGTATAATCCCATCCTAATTTTATACTAATATAGGAGATTTGATGGAGCGTACACTATCAATAATAAAGCCAGATGCAGTAGCTAAGGGCGTAATCGGAAAAATTTTAGATCGTTTTGAGAGTAATGGACTTAAGCTTGCAGCAACTAGAAAGATTCAACTGAGTCGTGCAGATGCTGAAGCATTTTATGCTGTTCACGCTGAGAGACCTTTTTTCAATGACTTAGTTGATTTCATGATCAGCGGACCAGTTGTTGTTACTGTTTTAGAAGGTGAAAATGCTATGCAAATTAACCGTGATTTAATGGGTGCTACTAACCCTAAAGAAGCTGAAGCTGGTACAATCCGTGCTGATTTCGCTGAAAACATAGATGCTAATGCAGTTCACGGAAGTGACTCAGTAGAAAATGCAGCTATCGAAATTGCATTCTTTTTCTCAGAAAGAGAAATTTCATAAGTTACCAATGAAAGTTATTCTTAGAAAAATTGGCCAAACTCCATTAGATTTTGAAGTAAAATCTAATGAAATGACTTTTAAAGGTTATTTACAGTATCATGCCGGCAAATTAATTTTGCTAAAAGCAAGACTGAATGGTTTGGTAACTACTGAGTGTAATCAATGTGGTGAAGAAATTAAATTACCGGTAGATGAAGAAATAAAATTTTTCATTTCTGACGGTCTTTATGAAGATGACAATAGTTCTGAACTAGATGTCGTAGAATCTTTTGATTCATCAGCTGATTTAGATGAGCTTTTAAACTCTGAAATTGAGCTTGTTAAAAGTGACTATTACAGTTGCGAAAATTGTAAATAAAATAAAAGAAAGGAAATAGATTATGGCAGTACCTAAAAGAAGAGTATCTCATTCTCGCGGAGCGAAAAGAAGAACTCACTATAAAATCACTTTAGCTAAACCAGTTAAAGATAAAGACGGAACATACAAGCTACCTCACCACATCAACCCAACTACTGGTGAGTATAAATAGTCAATGGTTAAAATTGCTATTGATGCAATGGGAGGGGACTTTGGTCCCAAACCAATTGTAAAAGGGTGCATCCAAGCACTTAAGAAAAAAAACTTCATACCTATCTTAGTTGGTAAAAAAGATGAAATTTTACCTCTGTTACCAAAGCGTTATAGAGCTAAAATTTTAATAGTTGAAGCTGATGATGTTATTTCTATGTCAGATGCAGCAACAGATGCTGTAAAAAGAAAAGAGAGTAGCATCTACAAAGCAGTAGAACTTGTTAGAGAAGGTGAAGCTGATGGTGTAGTTTCTGCTGGACATAGTGGTGCTACTATGACTCTTGCTACACTCAGATTAGGCCGTCTACCAGGCGTTTCCCGTCCTGCACTTGCTGCTCTAATGCCTACAAAAACTGGTCGTCGTTCTATATTACTAGATGCTGGAGCTAATGTTGACTCTAAAGCTAAGCATATAGCTGAGTTTGCAATTATGGGTGGATGTTACGCGGAAGATTTATTAAAAATTGAAAATCCAAGTATCGGTATACTAGCAAATGGCGAAGAAGATTCTAAAGGTAATGAAGTTACAAAAGAAGCTTTTAAAATCTTGAAAGGATACAAAGGCTTTAAGGGAAATGTTGAAGGTAGTGATATCTTTAATGGTTCTTGTGATGTGATTTCTTGTGACGGGTTTATAGGAAATCTTGTTTTAAAAGCTAGTGAAGGTGTTGCAGCTACAATCAGTGGACTTATAAAAGATTATATTAGAAAATCTCCAATAGCTATTACTGGAGCACTTTTAATGAGAAAAGTTTTTAAATTACTTAAAAAACAAATTGATTATGCTGAAATAGGTGGTGCTCCTCTTATAGGAATCAAAGGCTGTGCTATTGTTAGTCATGGCAAGAGTAATTCTAAAGCGATTGAAAATGCAATTTATCAAGCTATAAACTACGTTGATACTGGTGTAAATGAGCATATCGTCTTGAGAATTTCTGAATTAAATACTAAGGAAGCTTAAATGGCATATGCTGCATTTCGCTCTATTGGTGCT
Organism: Sulfurimonas sp.; assembly: GCA_047633475.1. Classification (GTDB taxonomy): domain Bacteria; phylum Campylobacterota; class Campylobacteria; order Campylobacterales; family Sulfurimonadaceae; genus Sulfurimonas. Next base: position 3,796 of record JBLIEY010000155.1, on the reverse strand, counting down.
TACGCTCCAGCTAATATTTTAACAAATGATGACCTTTCTAAAATGGTTGATACTACTGATGAATGGATTACTAAAAGAACAGGTATAAAAGAACGCCATATAGCAGCTAAAGATGAAACAACAAGTGATATGGGTGTTGAAGCCGCTAAGAAAGCTATACAAAGAAGCGGTTTAGATAAAAGTGACATAGATATGATTATCTGTGCAACAATATCTCCAGATTATTTTTGTATGCCATCTACAGCAACTATTATTTCTCACAAATTAGGGCTAAACCCAGTTACTGCATTTGATATCTCCGCTGCATGTACAGGTTTTGTTTATACACTATCTATTGCAAAAGCATTTATTGAATCGGGTATGAAAAAAAATATTTTAATTGTTGGTTCAGAAAAATTATCTTCAATAACTGACTATAGTGATAGAGGTACTTGTATCCTTTTTGGAGATGGTGCTGGTGCTGCTATAATTAGCGCTACTGATAACAAAGACGAAGCTATAATAGATATTCATACTGGTGCTGATGGTGAATATGCAGATTTGCTTATGAGTCCAAATGGTGGTAGTGGTTCTGTTCATGATGCGCTAGACCAAGAAGCTTCAAGCTGTTTTATGCAGATGAAGGGAAACGAGACTTTTAAAGTGGCTGTTCGAACGCTTACAAAAGATGTTGTTGAGATTTTAGAAGAAAACAATATAAAAAGTGAAGCTATAAAGCACTTTGTGCCACATCAAGCAAACTTCCGTATTATTAAAGCAGTTGGAGATGCACTAAAGCTTGAAAAAGAGCAAATTGTTGTAACTGTTGCAAAATATGGTAACACATCAGGTGCATCTATTCCAATGGCTATCAATGATATTTACGAAAATGGTTCACTGAAATCTGGTGAGCTAATGCTTTTAGATGCTTTTGGTGGGGGTTTAACTTGGGGTTCAGCCCTAGTACCTTTTTCACCACTAAAATAACTCTTTTACCAGATTTCTTCGTTGAAATTTGGTTTTCTTTCATCACATACTAGAGTATGTTCTTCAATAAAACAAAATTTCGCCTTGAACTATAGCAAAATAGAGAATTTTAATGATGAAAAAACTTCACTTCTCGTCTATATTTTGAAGTAAAATAGAAAATTTAATAATCTAAAAATATTTCTTCTATGAACTTTGCAAAGCCTTAAATACTCTTTTATGAAACTCTTTTTCATCTGGCAACTTTAAATCACTTTCACGTAACTTTTCACCCCACATTGAATTTGGAAAGTAAGAGTCTTGCTCAAATCTTGCCATTACATGTAGATGAACTCTTGGAAGCATATTTGCAAATGATGCCAAATTTATTTTCTTAGGAGTGTAGTAAAGCTTCATTTCCTGCTCAACTATGTCATACACTTCCCAGAGTCTTACTCTAAGCTCTTTAGGCACATCACCTAGCTCTTCATAAGGTTCTTTAGTAAATATTTTAAGCCATGGAATTTCACTTTCTTCTTTTTCTATATATATATCTTTGTCTTCATAAATAAGCATATGTATCTAAATCCTTTTTGTAAAAAGATAATAACATAATATATTTGATAATTTTGTTTTATTGAAGTAGTGTAAGGTAATGAAAATATTAGTGTGAGTTCCTTGCATATAGATGCAAGGAGTTTGGGTGAGGTTTAGTCTCTATGTCTGCTAGTGCTTCCACTTGAACGGCTTCTATCACGGTTACCACGGTAACCACCACTCTCTCCGCCCTCAGAACGAGCAGGACGGTTGCGATCTGAACTACCACCACCACCTGAACGAGGCTTACTGCCACGGTAACCACCGCCGCCACCACTTCTACCACGAGAAGAACCACCTCTACCACGAGAGTTACCACCTCTTTGTGCAGCACGAGCTAAAATAGCTTCAATCTTATCAGCAGGAATTCCTATCTGATTTGGACCTTTTATATCTTGTTGGTCTAGTAACATTGAGATAAGTTTATAAGCCATTTGCTCATCATCTATATCTTCACGTAATTTATCTAAAACTTTATGAGCTTCATCGTAGATTTTGTGATCTTCAACTTTTTTAACAAGCGCATCAACTGTTGATTCTCTTAAGTCATTTTTACTTGGAATATAAGCGTGACCCATAGAAGTTCCAACTTTTTGCTTTATACGTTGAAGTTCTTTAAACTCTAGAGGAGTAAGCAATGTAATAGCTTTACCTTTTGTACCTGCACGGCCAGTTCTACCAATACGGTGAACGTAAGACTCAGGATCAAAAGGAATATGATAGTTAAATACATGGGAGATGCTGTTTACATGAATACCACGAGCAGCAACATCTGTAGCAACTAGAACTTTTACAGAATTTTGTTTGAAACCTTTAATAACAGTCTCACGTTGACGTTGCTCCATGTCTCCATGAAGTCCATTAGCTAAGTAACCAGCGTTAGATAAAACATTTGAAAGTCTATCTACTTCACTTTTAGTTCTACAAAATACAATGGACTTATCTGTATCTTCTGAATCCATAAGACGAATAATTGCATCATCTCTTTCTGATTCATCTATTACATAATAAAGTTGTTCAATATCTGTATTTGTTGTTTCACCTTTAGTAATAGAAATAAATTCTGGATTATCTAAAATACGTTCTGCTAAAAGCTTAATAGGCTTAGGCATAGTAGCTGAGAAAAGAAGAGTTTGACGTTTTGTTGGAAGGTATGAAAAAATTTCATTGATATCATCCAAGAAACCCATATCTAGCATCTCATCTGCTTCATCAAGTATAACTATACTTGGCTTGAAGTCTTTGATCATATTTCTTTTAAGAATATCTAAAAGACGACCTGGTGTTGCAACAACAACACTAGCCCCTCTCTCAACAAGGTCAATTTGACGCTTGTATGAACTACCACCAAAAATAGTAACAGTTCTAGCGTTTATACCTCTACCATATTTGAATAACTCATCACTTACTTGTGTAGCAAGCTCACGAGTTGGTGTAATAACTAAAATTTCTATACCATTTCTTACATCAATGTTGTTAAGTGCTGGAAGTCCAAATGCTGCTGTTTTACCAGTTCCTGTATGGGCTTGACCTACTATATCTCGACCTTGAAGTATAAGTGGAATCGCTGCTACTTGAATGGGGCTTGGTGTTACAAAGCCTGCTTGTTGTACGCTTCTCAGCATGTCTTTACTTAAGCCTAAATCTTCAAATTTTACTTGAATTTCTGAGCCTGATGTCATTTCGTCTGTGTGTGCATTTTCTTGCATCATTATCCTTTTCATGTCAGGAGATGATACAAGTTTGCCAAACGCAAAGCACCTTCCCCTTAAACAATTTCGCGAATTATACCCAAACTAATCAAAATTTAGCTTGAAGGAGACTATAGTTAAATATATTTAAGTTTATATTGTGTAGAAAAACTATTTATTTGTAATTATTATGTGCTTGTTATACAAATATAGTATAATTTAAACATAAAAGAAATAGGCTGGTTTTATGGATTTGTATTTAATACTTTTAGCGTCTTGTGGGATAATTATTTTAATTTTAGTCTATCTGTACTTATCATCTGTACAACATAAAAACAACTTACAACTTCAGTATGCAGTACTAAGTAGTCGTTATGAAGAAGAAGTAAAATCTTCTAAAGAAAAGTTAGAAATTATGCAAAATGCAAAAGAAGAATTATCTAGAGAATTCAAGCTTCTTGCAAATCAAATCTTTGAAGACAAATCAAAAAAGTTTGATCTTGCCCATAAAGAACAATTTGAAATGCTGTTAAAACCATTTCGTGAACAAATAACAAACTTTT
>JBLIEY010000154.1:0-6081 GCA_047633475.1 Sulfurimonas sp. | reverse complement strand
AACATGGAACTAAAGGTCCAAATCTTGCAAGTGTTACAGCTTGTGCAGCAGGTACTCATGCTATTAGTGAAGCATGTAAGACTATTATGTGTAATGGTGCTGAAAGAATGTTAGTAGTTACAGCAGAATGTGCTATTACTGGTGCTGGTGTTGGTGGTTTTGCTGCTATGAAAGCACTTTCAACTAGAAATGATGATCCTAAAACTTCTTCTCGACCATTTGATGCACAGCGTGATGGTTTTGTAATGGGTGAGGGCGCAGGTTCTTTAGTTTTGGAAGAATATGAAACTGCTGTTGCTCGTGGTGCTAAAATTTATGCTGAAATAATTGGTTTTGGGGAAAGTGGAGATGCTAATCATATTACAACTCCAAGTCTTGATGGTCCAGCCCGTGCTATGAAAGCTGCATACAAAATGGCTGGTGAGCCTAAGATTGACTATATAAATGCACATGGAACAAGTACAGCTATCAATGATAAAAATGAAACTGCAGCTGTAAAAGATTTACTCGGTGGAAAAGAAAACTGTCCTCCAATCAGTTCAATAAAAGGCCAAATTGGTCACTGTCTTGGTGCTGCTGGTGGTATTGAAGCAGTTACATGTTTAATGGCAATGAGAGATGGAATCATTCCTCCGACTATTAACTATATGAATCCTGATGAAAATTGTGATTTAGATGTTGTTCCTAATGTTTCAAGAAAATCTGAACTTAATGTAGTTATGAGTAACTCATTTGGTTTTGGCGGAACTAACGGCGTTCTAATTTTCAAAAAAATCTAACTAAAGGATTTAGTTTGTCAACATACTTAGACTTTGAATATAAAATTAAATTTATTCAAGAAGATATTATCTCTGCACGTGTTCGTCATAATGAAGGGGAAGTAGAAAAACTTCAAGCATCATTAGATAAAGAAGTGTCAAAAATATTTGGTAATTTATCTCCATTTCAGAAGCTTCAGTTGGCCCGTCACGTAGATAGACCATATGCCAAAGACTATATCAACTTAATAATGCGTGATAAGTATGAGATTCATGGAGATAGACATTTCCGTGATGATGCTGCTATTGTATGCTATTTAGGTTATATAGGCGATGAAAAAGTTGTCGTTATTGGTGAGCAAAAAGGTCGTGGCACAAAAAATAAAATAAGAAGAAACTTTGGTATGCCACATCCTGAAGGCTATAGAAAAGCTCTTCGTGCTGCTAAACTTGCTGAAAAGTTTAATCTTCCTCTTCTTATGTTAGTAGACACACCGGGCGCATATCCAGGTCTTGGTGCTGAAGAGCGAAATCAAAGTGAAGCAATCGCGAGAAATCTTTTGGAACTTTCCCAGCTTGATACTCAAACTATCTCTATCGTTATTGGAGAAGGTGGAAGTGGTGGAGCATTAGCAATCGGTGTTGCAGATAAATTTGCAATGATGCGTTACTCAGTATTTAGTGTTATCTCACCTGAGGGTTGTTCGGCAATTTTATGGAATGATCCTAAAAAAGCTGAAGCGGCGACTAATGCTATGAAAATCACAAGTGGTGACTTAAAAGAGTTGAACCTTATTGATGATATTATAGATGAGCCACTTATTGGTGCGCACAGAGATAAAGATACAGCAGCTGCTGCAATAGCTGATTACTTTTTGAAAAGCTTAAAATCTCTTAGAGATATGAGTAAAGAAGAGCGTATGGATGCTAGATATAACAAATTAACAGGTGTTGGCGCTTACTCAGAGTAGGATAATAGAACTCTTTAGAGTTCTTTCTCCTTTTCCTTTTCTAGTAAAGGGTCAAACTTTGGCCTTTTTAACCTTTTCGCTTCTTTAGAAAATTTTATCAAATCTTCCACATTATTTATATTTTCATTTATGTTTTTTAACGAGAGTTCAATAAGACCGTATGTTGTCATTACGTCACTCATAGCTCTATGATGATTTGGATTTGGATTTAATTTAAATGTATCATCTAAGTAAGATAAGGCGTATCTGTAGGATGTTACTGTTCTCTCTGCAAGTGCAAGTGAACACAAACTTCTATTTAAAAGAGGTTCTAAACCTATTTTTTGCATCGATTGTGATATGAACTTGTAATCAAACTTTACATCGTGCGCTATAAATATAGCATCTCCTAAAAAAAGTTTAAATTTATATAAAACATCTTTTAGCAAAGGAGCATCTATAGTATCTTTAACCGTTATTCCAGTTATAGCACTGATATGTTTATTGATCTCTGAACATTTTACAAGAGACTCAAAATTATCAATTATTTTGCCATTTTTAATTTTTACTCCTGCAATTTCTATTATCTGATGCTTCTCAATTTTAGAACCATTTGTTTCAATATCAACTATACAAAACTCTGCTTCACTGATAGGAATAAATTTTGTAGAAAAATAATAATATCCCTTGCTTTTGACTAGGTCTAAACCTTGAGCTCTCCAAAGTTCTAGCGAAAAATCTATGCTGTCATCAATCTGAGCTTTTAGCTTTTCAAGTGGTAAGCCTTTTGTTGCTAACTTTGAGATGCTTTTTGCATCAAGAGGGAAATAATTAGCAAGCATTATGTATAAAATCTTTAACTTTTTTATGGTCTTTAATACCATGTGATTTTTCTACGCCGCTACTTACATCAACTCCATAAAAATTATATTTTTTTAAAGAAGCAACATTATCAGCATTTAGACCACCAGCAAGTATAATTTTAGAACAATCAATATCTTTAAACCATTCTATATTTAATCTTTTACCAGCTCCACCATAAGCTTCACAATATGCATCTACGAGTCTATACTCATCTGAGTATTTTAAAATATCATCTGCTTTTTTTGCTCTAATTACTTTAATATATGGAATTAACAGTTGTTCATATATTTCATCTAAAGCTTCAAAGTGAAGTTGAGCTAATGTACATCTTGATTCTTTCATGCATGAGTTGATTGTTTGTGCGTCTACATTTACAAAAAGGCCAACTTTCTCTACAAATGGAGGAAGCATAGAGATGATTTTTTTAGCATCTTTGGGAGATATATATCTAGGAGATTTTTCATAAAATACAAAGCCAAGTGCGCATGCACCAGCATCTATAGCATTCATTGCATCTTCGTAGGAAGTTATCCCACAAATTTTTGTGCGCATTATATCTGTAGGCTTTTGATTGCTTCTTCTTTTGAAGCGTGTTTAAACACATAGCTTCCAGCAACGACTACATCAACACCAACATCTTTAAGATTTTGAATGTTTTTATCAGTAACTCCACCATCAACTTCGATAAGGCAATTTGGGTTAAGTTTATTTCTCATTTCATTAAGTTTTGCAGCTTTTGGTATTACACTTTCTATAAAACTTTGCCCACCAAATCCTGGATTAACACTCATAAGTAATACCATATCTAAATCTTTAAGTAAATATTCTACGGATTCAGGTGGAGTGTGAGGATTTAAAACAATTGCTGGTTTTATACCTAAAGAACGAATTTTCTGTATAAGTCTATGCGGATGTTTTTCTTCTTCTATATGAAAAGATATATATTTAGGTTTTAAAGGTGCAAAAAGCTCAACAAAAAAAGTATTATTTTCAACCATTAGGTGAATATCAAGAGGTTTAGTGGCACAAGTAGCTATGGCAGAAACAACAACGGGTCCAATTGTTAGATTAGGTACAAAATGACCATCCATTACATCTACATGAACCAAATCACAACCTGCGTTACAAATCGCTTCAATATCTCTTTGTAAATTTCCAAAATCTGCGGACAAAACACTTGGGGCTACTTGCATAATATCACCTCTTAAATTTAATTATGAAATTTTAGCGAAGAGGTGCTGTTATCTAGTTAAGAAAAATAAAAATTTATCATTATCAAACGATAAATCTACTTGCACACCTTTTCTATCATGTATAACTTCAAGAAGACTATCTACATCTTTATATGTTCTTGGTAAAGTAATATCTACACTAATTCTTTCATCTGATAATAAAGTTTTAATTTTTCCTCCAACAATATTTACAAGTTCGGCAAGTGAATCAAGTATCATCTCTGTATCATCGGTTTTTTCACCAATTAAAAGTTCACATGCCTTTTTTGCAATATCTTTAGGAAAAACTAGAACGATCATTCCATCCATATCTCCATAATAGCCAATAGAGCTAGCAATCATATTTGTCTTATCTTTTATGTTTATATCAATTACTTGAGCATCTTGTTTAACCGCTTTAGAGTTGGTCATCATTTCTATAGTTGAAACGGTGGCATCTATAAACTTTGGAAGTTCTGAAACAGTTTTTTTATTTAAAGCTCTTTTGTTCTTTACATTTGAAGCGCTACTAGCCCCAAGTTCTTCTAGGAGTTCTTTGTTCTTGAGTATATCATCTATTTGTTCGTAAAAAAGAATCCCAGCATCTTCTAAGGTTTCTTTAAACACTTTGGGTGTTTTTTCAAATGTCATACCAACAAAACATATTGAGGCATTATATTCAGCTGCTGAACTTGATAGTTTTGAGAAAAAATTCATTGCATGAACATTCATGCTAATCACTTTGTAAGCATCAAATATAAATAGTCTAAAGCCAACATTTAACGAATTGTTATGATATTGGATATTAAAGTTATTTCCAAGCTCAGTATCTAAAAATGATGAAACTGAATATATAATAGCATTTCCAGTTACTCTTGTAGCAATTTTTTGCCCCATTTGACCAAGAAAGGTTGAATCTATTACGTAGTCATAAGCTTCTGGATTAGCGCTTTTTTCCATAAACTCTTGGTAAGTTTGAGCAATGATAGGGTTATGACCATTATCATGTAATTCTATCGCCATCGCTGAGCGTTGAGACTTGTCTTCACTATAAAGCAAAACATTTTTATTTTGATTTTTAAAACTTGATGAGAAAAGATAAGCTATGTCAATTGTTTTAAATATAGAGAAATTTATTTCATCTTTATAGAATGTCTTTATCGCTTCGTATTTTTTATTGTCATAATCACAAAAACCGACTACTGCATGATTAGTTTGACGAACTTTAACAAATAGCTTTATAAAAGCATCAAGACCATTTCTGTTAAAAAAGGCTACTTTCTTTAGTGATACTAAAATCATATCTACTTTAAGTGTAGAAGTTGCAGCGAGATCATCCATGTCTAAAAATGAGCGACTACTGTTTCCATCTAAAAAGCCTTGAGGTGAAAAAACACCTATACCATTCTTAACTACCGGTCTCATGATATTTCCATTAATTTCGCAAAGTCATCATATATATCACTTACATAATCAATTTGAAAATCTATAAAATCATTTAAGCCTGCTTCAATAAACATAGGTTTAGATAACTCATAAAATAGTAAAAGATGCATCCATTTACCAAGAGTGTTTATTTGTGCGTCATCAGATGGATTCAATCCAGATGAAGCCTTGATAATTTTAGCTATTTCTTCTGGCATCTCCCATTTTATAGATATTTGTTCACAAATATCAAAAATACCTACTCCACAAAGACGAGTTAAAATAGTGTTGTAGTCAAGTTGTTTTACGCTTTTTAAAAGGTTTACTTCTTCTATTTTTTCACAAAAAAGTGCTTCTGAAATAATTATGCTTGCTGGAAGAAGAGCGATAGAACTGTGTATATTTTTATCATCTATCTTAAGAAAGTTCAAAATTTCTTCCCATCTTTTAGATAACTCTGACTGAAGTTCATGAAAAGTTCTAGTGTTAAGCTTAAAAAGTTTCCACTTTCCAGGACTAAGTAAAGTTGTCATATAATTATAAACAGTTTGTTGTGATGAAGCTACACCTAGGATTCCAAATATTTGAGATATATCGTTAACCTCACTTTTAAACCCGTAAATAGGTTTGTTTACTAATTCTTTAAGATATGAAGCCAGAGCTAAATCATTCTGCGCTATTTTTGCAGCTTTTGTGAGCTCTCCTGCATTTAAATAGGTAAGAGTATCTCTTAATGCTTTAGGGGTTGGCGGAACCTTATCAATAAACTCATCAATCTTTTTTTTTGTTATCATATGCTACTTCATCTGTTAGTTAGTTGTGTATATTCTAGCTGTAAAATGATAAGATGAATATTAAAAAGTATTGGCAGAG
>JBLIEY010000153.1:0-6128 GCA_047633475.1 Sulfurimonas sp. | reverse complement strand
AATATAGCAAAAAACTGAGCACTAAAGAACTGGGCTCAGTAACAAATATTATTGCATTGTATACATTATACTAATAGTTGCACTTAATAAATGCTTAAAATAACAGAAATCGTTGGAATGTTATAAATTATTTATTTAAAAAAGTAGAAATATTTTCTGCTACTCCATATTTTGTAGATTCAGCAAGAATGATCTGGGCAGCTTTGTTATTATCAGTATTAAAGATTAAGGGTCCTATGAAGTTTATGACTGAACTTTCTATTGGAGTTTGAATTAAAACAATGTTTAAAATTAAAATATTTGATTTTTCATCTATTTCTAGTGTATTTTTAAGAGCTGTTGGAACTTCAAAGTCATATTCTCTTAATACAAAAGGATCTATAAGTGTAAAAGATATGTGTTTATCTTTGCATGAAACCATCTTCATAAAAACGTCATCAATCTTTTCTAACTCTACTTGTTTTATGTCTTCAAAGCCTAACAGAGGTACGCTTATATCAAATTTCATAAAAAACCTTTTTGCAAATTATTTGTTTATCATAGCACTAAAGCATAAAATGTACCAAGGAATGTATGAATTGTTTAATGTGTGTTATATATCTTTCAGGTAAAATATCAAATTATTTATTTATAGGGATATTATTTGATGAAATTTAAAAATAGTTTTTTACTAACAGCATTCTCATGCATTGTTTTTTTCAGTGGGTGTGCTAAAGAAGTAGAAGAGTACAACAAGCCTGCCATCTATTGGTATAGTAAAATAGTAAAAAATGTTTCTAATGGAGACTTAGAAGTAGCCGACAATTATTACAGCTCACTCCAAGGTGAGCATATTGGTTCTCCATTATTGCCAGAAGCAACAATGATTTTGGCAATAGCTCATATGCACGAGGAAGAGTATCTTTTAAGTGAGCATTTTTTAAATGAGTATATAAAAAGATATGCAACAGCAAATGAAAAAGAAGATGCAGAGTTTTTAAAAATAAAGTCTAAGTATCTTGCCCTTCCAAATCCAAGACGTGATCAAGCTCTTATAAAAGAAGCTATCATAGAAGCACAAAAGTTCAATGATAGGTATCCTACTTCAATGTATTATGATGTTGTAAGTACTATGCAAACACGTTTATATATGGCAGAAGCTGCATTAAACGAGAGCATCGCTGATCTTTATACTAGGATAGATAAACCAAAGAGTTCAGCTTTTTATAAAGCACTTGAGCCACAACCATGGATAAAATGGAATGAGATACAAAGAGCGAATACTCCTTGGTACAGAGCATGGTTTGAAGGTGATGGAACAGCTAGTTGGTACGCTTATCTTGTGCCAGACACAAGAAGTGTTGTGTCAAGAAACTCAGTTTCTGATGATAATGAAACTAAAGAAATTCAGCCTAAAAAATAGTTAAAGTAGTAGAATTTAAAAAGTAGGAGAAAATATGAAATTAAGTAATTATGGGGATTTTCCGGCTGATATACCGGTAATAGCAGAAGATGAACTTTTTTTATACCCTTTTATGATATCACCACTTTTTTTAAGTGACGAAAACAATATAGAAGCAGCAACTAAAGCGATGGAAGACAGTTCTTTAGTTATTGTTTGTCCAACTAAGCCTACACATGAAGGGGAAAGAGACTATGATTCACTTTATAACGCAGGTGTAGTAGGCTCTATTATGAGAAAGGTTGCCCTTCCTGATGGCCGTGTAAAAGTTCTTTTTCAAGGGCTTGCTCGTGCAAAAACACTTCATGAAGTAAGTGATTCACCACTTATTGCTAATGTAGAAATACTTGAATCTATAAATATAGAATCTCTAAAGATAGATGCTATACTAGAAATAGTTCGTGAAAAAGTTAGAACACTCTCTAGTGTAAGTAACTATTTTCCTCCAGATTTACTTAAAACCATAGAAGAAAATCATGATCATAATCGTATTATTGATTTAATTTGTAGTAGTGTAAAGCTTAAAAAAGAGCAGGCTTATAAACTTTTTGTAGAGATAGATACGGAGAAAAGGTTTTTATATCTAATAGATTACCTAATAGATGAAATCGAAGCAAATAAACTTCAAAAAGAGATAAGAAGTAAAGTTCATACTCACATAGAAAAAGTTAATAAAGAATACTTTTTAAAAGAGCAGTTAAAGCAGATTCAAAAAGAGTTAGGAACTGATACTTCTCGTGATGAAGAAATAGAAGAATACCGTAAAAAACTTGAAGCCAAAAAAGGTAAAATGGGAGAAGACGCTTATAAAGAGATATCTAAGCAAATAGAAAGATTTTCAAGAATGCATGCAGATTCTTCAGAAGCCTCTATGACTCAAACTTACTTAGACTGGAGTTTAGAGATTCCATTTGGTGAAAATGCAAAAAAAGCACTTAAAATTAAGGATGTTGAGACTCAGCTAAACGAAGATCACTTTTCACTTAAAAAACCAAAAGAGAGAATAGTTGAGTACTTTGCTGTTAAAGAACTCTTAGAATTAAGAGGTGCTGGTAATGATAGTTCTGGAGCAATACTTTGTTTTTCTGGACCTCCTGGTGTAGGTAAAACATCTCTAGCAAATTCTATTGCAGTAGCTCTCAAGAGACCATTAATTAGAATAGCGCTTGGTGGACTCGAAGATGTAAATGAGCTAAGAGGTCATAGAAGAACTTATGTTGGTGCAATGCCTGGACGCATTACTCAAGGCCTTATAGATGCTAAAAAAATGAATCCTGTTGTTGTTTTAGATGAGATAGATAAGGTCTCTCGTTCTCAACGAGGTGATCCTACAGCTGCGCTTTTAGAAATATTAGACCCTGAGCAAAACAAAGAGTTTAGAGATTACTATCTTAACTTTGACATAGATTTAAGTAAAGTTATTTTTATAGCTACTGCTAATGATGTTGGTAATATACCTACAGCTCTTCGTGATAGAATGGAATTTATTAGCATTAGTTCATACACTCCACAAGAGAAATTTGAAATAGCAAACAGATATTTAATTCCTCAAGAGTTAAAAAAGCATGGATTGAAGAAAAGTGAAGTTAGTATCTCAAAACCAGCTCTCAAAGAACTTATTCATAGTTTTACTAGAGAAGCAGGAGTGAGAAACTTACGCCGACGTATTGCAGATATGAGTAGAAAAGTTGCTCGTCAACTACTAGAAAATGGTAAAACTGATAAAGTTTCTATTTCTCTTAAAAATTTAAAAGATTTCTTTGATAAAAGTGTTTTTGAAATTGAAAAAACTACAAAAATTCCTGTTGTTGGTGTAGTAAATGGCCTTGCTTGGACAGCAGTCGGTGGAGATGTCTTAAAGATAGAAAGTATTAGAATCAAGGGCAAAGGTAATCTCCAACTTACAGGTAGTCTAGGCGATGTTATGAAAGAGAGTGCAAGAATTGCTATGAGTGTAGTTAAAACACTTATAGATACGAATAAATTAAAAATTGCACCGGAGAATATTCCTCTTACATTTAAAGAGATAGAAGAAAAAACAAAAGTAGATGTTAGTGAAGTTTACAGGCGTTATGACTTGCATATTCACGTTCCAGATGGTGCAACTCCAAAAGATGGACCAAGTGCTGGTATCGCAATGGTAAGTGTTATATCATCTATTCTTAGCGGAGAGAAGATTCGTTCTGAAATTGCTATGACTGGAGAGGTTTCATTAACTGGTGATGTACTTCCAATAGGTGGATTAAGAGAAAAACTAATAGCTGCGCACAAAGCAGGTATGAGTAAAGTTTTAATTCCTTTTAAAAACTATGAAAGAGATTTAGAAGATATACCTAAAGAAGTAAGAGACACATTAGAAATTATAGGTGTTAGTAGAGTAGAAGAAGTTTTAAAATATATTTTAGTTAAGGAGTCGTAAGACTCCTTATACTATGACGGTTGATATTTTTTGCATTAATTCAGAGTTTCTTATAGGTTTCATTAAGAAACCATTCGCTCCAAATTCCAAAGCATCACTTTTCTTGGTGTCATCAGTTGTTAAGACTATAATAGGAAGTTGACGTAAATTGTCATCAGCACGTACGACTTTAAGCATTTCAATCCCGCCCATGACTGGCATAATAATGTCAAGTAAAATTAGATCAATATCATCTCTTGATTTTAGTATACCTATAGCATCTGAACCATTTTTAGCTTCTATAACTTCTTTTACTTTGCCACTTTTCATTAACATCGATTTTAATAGTTTAAGATTAATCATATTATCATCTACTGCTAAGATTACTAGGTCTACTTTTGGCATTTTATATCCTTAAATAAATTTTTCAAACACTGTGTGAAGTGAATCTTTGTTTACTACATTCTTTATTTGCTCATGAACATATAAAACATCTTCTGGATTTTCTTTAATAGAAGAATCATGAATAAGTACAAGATAAGAAATTAATCCACTTTGTATATTTGATTTTTTTATATCATCTGAGAGTTTTTCTAACTCAAGCCCAATTAATTCTTTGTCAAATAGTACAAGTTTATATGTATTAGTTATACTCAGTTCTTCTAGCTCTTTTGCTGTGTTAGCAATCTCATAAGAATAACCAAGTGATTTAATAATTTCAAGGTAAAGTTTTGACTCAAAAGTACTCTTTTTAGCTAAAAGAATATCTGCTTCGTATGTCTGTTCTAAAACATCAATAGAAGAAGCTTCTTTAACTACGATTTCTTCTTCATTTAGCTCTTCTTGATTATCGTCTATAGTAATTGCCTCGTCTGCTCTTTTTGGTATTACTGGTTTTTCTTCAACGATAAAGTCAAACAGAAAGTGATTTAGTAATGAAATTATTTCTGAACGAACAAGAGGTTTTGTTGTATACTCATCTAAACCAGCAGCTATAAATCTCTCCCTATCTCCTTTTAGTGCATTTGCAGTAAGTGCTATAATCGGTACGTGTGGTTGATTGTAATCTTCTTCATACTCTAAAATTTCAGCAGTTGCTTCTATACCATCGAGATATGGCATTTGAATATCCATAAAAATTAAATCAAAGTTTCCATCTTTTCTTTTTTGAAAAGATTCAAGACCGTTATTCGCAATTGTAACAGTTAATCCCAAGTCTTCAAGTGTTCGTTTTATTAGTTTTTGATTGATTATATTATCTTCAGTAACCAAAACATTTGCTTTGAACTTTGATGTGTCTTTATTGAATTTTTTACGATTAGTTTTTTTAGCTTTAGTAGCATTAAAGTTTTTAGCATTGTAAT
Source organism: Sulfurimonas sp. (assembly GCA_047633475.1). GTDB lineage: Bacteria > Campylobacterota > Campylobacteria > Campylobacterales > Sulfurimonadaceae > Sulfurimonas. Next base: position 925 of record JBLIEY010000153.1, on the reverse strand, counting down.
TATCAAGGGTTAGTCTGATTTTAGAAATATTTAGAGGTTCGTATATAGTTTTGAATACATCTATATTTAGAGACTCTATTTTTTTCATATAATATGACTTAGTTAACAGAATTAGAGATTGTGGAAGTTTTCCATAGCTTACTAATTCATTCTCTTGAGCATAGTCATAATCTACAAATACTAAGTCATAGTTAACTTGTCTTTGGAGTGTTTCTAACTCATTAATATCTTTAAATGTAGTGTAACTTACACCATAGAAGTCTAAATACTCAAAAAGATAAGTCTCTTGTCTTTTTGATTTATGATTACTTACTAAAACTAAAGCATTAAGACTAGAAAAACTTCCTTTTGTGCTTTCGTTTAATGTTTCTACTTCTTCAAAGTCTATTGTAAAGAAGAATGTAGTTCCAGATCCGGTTTCGCTATGGAGGTCTAGTTGACCACCCATAAGTTCAATAAATCTACTTGAAATTGTAAGCCCAAGACCAGTTCCACCATATTTACGAGTAATTGATGTATCTGCTTGAGAGAATGCTTCAAATATTCTAGATTTTTGCTCACTAGTTACACCGATACCACTATCTTGAACTTCAAATCTAACTCTTGTTTTACCTTCTTGATCAGATTCTACTTGCCTTATGTCAACGTTTATGGACCCGGAACTACTTGTAAATTTAACAGCATTAGAAAGGAGGTTTATTATAACCTCTTTAATTTTAGTCGGATCACCTTTAAGTGGATACTCTAAGCTAGGATCTATAAAACATCCAAGATTAATATGTTTCTCACTTGCACGTACAGAATAAACTTCAACAGCACTTTCAAATTCTTCAACAGGATTAAATACAATATCTTCAATCTCAAGTTTATTACTTTCAATTTTAGAGAGGTCAAGAATGTTATTGATAATTTCAAGTAGATTTTC
>JBLIEY010000152.1:0-6249 GCA_047633475.1 Sulfurimonas sp. | reverse complement strand
ACCAATCTCTTTAGCAATCCTTTTGCCTTCATCTTTATCAACTATAGGAGTATTAGTTCCTTCAAGCACAGGAACACCTATCTTTTTCATAGCAACTTTTGAAGCCATTTTATCCCCAAAAAGTTTTATATGATGTGGTTTTGGTCCTATAAAAATCAAGCCATTATCTTCACACGCTTGAGCAAATTCAGCACTCTCAGATAAAAAACCATAACCAGGATGGATAGCATCACAGCCTGATTTTTTAGCTAAATCAATTATTTTGTCATATTTTAAATAAGCGTCTATTGGGTTTCCAACTATCGGGTAACACTCATCAGCTCTTGTAACCCATACTCCGTTAACATCTACTTCAGAAAAAACAACTACAGACTTTATCTCAAGTTCTTTACACGCTCTTATTATTCTTAGGGCTATTTCACCTCGGTTGGCTACTAAAATTTTAGAAATCTTTTTCATATCAAATCCTCATTCAAATTAAAGGCAATATTTTAATAAATTCTAAGTAGAATAATCTTCTTCTTTTTTGTCAATTTTTTTATCTATAAAAATAGTAAAATTTGTCCATTATTGTCATTTTTATTATTCAAATTTGTTATAATAACTTTATGAATAAAACTACACTACAAAAAAACGTTAAAATTGCCAACAATATTATGTACTATATTTATACTCATATAGATGTAAACATAGATATGGACGAACTAAGTAGAAACCTTGGTATCAGTAAATTTCATATGCACAAACTATTTAAAAATATATTTGAAAAAAATATTTATGAAAGTATTAAATCTATCAGACTACAAAAGGCGGCCAGTCTGCTACTAACAAATAAATACTCTACCATATCAGAAGTAGCTAGTCTATGCGGATACAGTTCACACTCTTCATTTATAAAAGCCTTTAGAAAGAAGTTTAATGTCGCTCCAAAAGAGTGGAGAAATGGTGCATATAAAAAATACTCAGATGCAATCTTAAAAGCATCTAACATATCAACAAGTTCTACATTAGATTTTTCAACATTATCTGCAACAATAGTAGATATGCCATCTATAAAAAGTTATTATATTCGTAACAATGGGTACACAGATAAAGTAAAAGAAAGTTGGCAAAAACTCTATACTTTGATTTTAAATCATAAAGTTAAAAAGTATCAAATGGTAGCCCTACTTCATGACAATCCAACCATAACAGACCTAAATAGTTGCCCATATATAGCCTGCATTGTAACAGATGAGAAAGAAGACGTATTTACAAAAAGACTTCCAAAATTTGAGATTTCAGATGGAGTATATGCAAAATTTGACCTACAAGGTTATGGGGAAGATATATTAAGATTTATTCAATGGATTTATCATGGTTGGTTAGTGAATAGTGGATACGAAACAACAACAAAACCATCATTTATAATTTATCATAAAAACAACTATTTAAATGATGATAATTTATTTGATATAAGTTATTATTTGTCTATTAAATTTTAAACTAAACAATTAAAGCTTTAAGGCTTATCTATCATATAGCCCATTCCTCGGACATTTATAACTACATCTTCTTGTAAAAATTTCTTTAGTCTATTAATTTCTGCTCTGATTGTTGCATTATCTATGATTTGTTCATCCCAAACATAAATTCTAAACTGTTCAAAATCAACTATCATCCCTCTGTTTCTTGCAAGTAAATCTATGATTTGCGATTGTTTTTTAGTAAGTACTTGAGGTTCATTGTTAAACAGAAGAAGACTGTGCTCCTGATCGTAACTATAATTTTTAGAAAGTCGTAAATGCACTCTTGGCGTTTCTTTGTCTAACTTCACTCTATCTATACGAAGGGATAATTCTTTTAAATGAAATGGCTTTTTAAGGTAGTCGTAGCATCCAAGGTTATAAGCACGAGAAATATCTTCTATATCAACAAGAGCACTTATGTATATAGCAGGAACATGGATTTTTAACTCATGCATTCGTTCTAAAAATTGCAGGCCATCAAGACCAGGAACATTTATGTCTAGCAGTAACAAATCGTATGCATTTTCTTTTATTGATTCAAATGCTTCTGTACCGTCATAAAAAGTTTCTATCTTATGCCCGTCTGCTTCTAAATATTCGCAGATAGACTCATTTAACATAACCTCATCTTCAAGTAGTAAAATTTTCATTATTCACCTATCATCTTAAATCTGTATTTAAAAACGGTCTGATTGTCATCAGAGATTACGGTGATTATAACATTTTCTTCATCACAAATCGATCTAACAAGTCTCAGCCCAATCCCAAAACCATCTCTCTTTTTCTCTTCTCTATAGTACTCGTCAAAAACCTTATCTGTATTTTTAATAATCTTTGACTTAGAGCCAATAGAAAACTCAATATTTGCACCAACCTGTTCTAAACGAACGTGAACGACTTCATTAGGTAAGGTATATTTTATAGCATTTGTAATTGTGTTATCTACTATACGTTGCAGTTTTGTTTCATTAAAATATATATGTAAGTCTTTAGCATCTGGAGAGTAGTCAAATGTTATACGTGAGTGCTGTGCTACTTCTGAAAAAAAGTCTATTCTACTATTTATGTACTCTTCAAGATTTAGTACAATTTTTGGATACTCAACCTGATCTCGCTTAACTAAATAACTCAAATCGTCATAAATGTTAAAGATATTTTTAACAGCAGCTTCTATCTTTGAAAGTTGTCTGTCTTTAGGATGTTTCATTACATATAACTCTATAGAAGTTAAGATAACACTAAGAGGAGTATTTGTCTCATGCACTGTATATTTTAAAAAATCTTTTTGTGATTTTACTAAGTCTAGAGAAAACTTTTTCTCTTTTTCCAAGTTTTTATTTATCAATTCAAGCGCGGCCGTTTTAGATGCCACTCTATCTTCTAAACCCAGATTTAATTCTTGCAAAGATCTTTTTTGTTCATTAATCTTGCTAACCATCTTATTTACATAACCTATCATAATCCTAAAATCTTTAAAAAATATATCTTTAGGATTTATAACTTTACCATTATCTGCAGCTTGTTCAAAAAAATCTAAAAAGGTCTGAGTATCTTTGTTGAGAAGTTTGCTAAAAAGGTTATTAAGCCCCAAGAACATTGCAAATAATATAAAAGAAAGAGTAATAACGACTAATATAGTTTTTATCAAAATTTCTTTTATTTTTTTTTGATTTTGTTCTAAAATCTCATTCTTAGTTATTTCACCTTTTATAAGAAAGGTTTGTTCTACTGTTATTTCATAATCTTCATACATTTCTTGAACAAGGAGTCCTGCAAAAATAATAGTAAGGAAAAATATAAGAAAAATTGTAAAAATATTTGCTTGTTTGATAGTTACATTTTTGTATAGTGAACTTATTTTCATAATTCAATTATACAATAATTACTTTGTTCATATAAATTAAACTCATAATCTTCTAAAAATCTAAGGATAAATCATTATAATTTCACAAATTATTAATCATAAGGATTCAAATGTTTGGAAGAACTAAACTAAAAAATTACGACTTAAGTGCAGAAGAATTAAGTAAATTGCAATGGGCAAAAGTATCAACAAGCAAAGGTGTTATTTGGATAAAACTTTTTCCAGAGGAAGCTCCAAATACAGTTGCAAACTTTGCACATTTAGGCAATACTGGTTTTTATGACAACCTTAATTTTCACCGTGTTATTCCTGGGTTTATGGCTCAAGGTGGTTGTCCAACTGGAACTGGAACTGGTGGACCAGACTGGGCAATTGCATGTGAAACTGCTACAAACACTTCACTTCATACAAGAGGAACTCTATCTATGGCTCATGCTGGACCAAACACTGGTGGAAGCCAATTCTTCATCACTTTTGCTCCAACACCACACTTAGATGGTGTTCATACAGTTTTTGGTGCAATCGAAGAAGATGATACAGAAAGCTTTGAAGTTCTAGACTCTATTCGTGGTGAAGATGCAATCAATTCTATTAAAGTTGTAGAAACAAAATAATACATATTAAACTTCAATCTCACTCCAATAATTTGGGGTGTAGAATGAAGACAAAAGGCAAAATAAATGTTGGTACATATATGCTGCAGTGTAGATAGCCACTTTTTTTTACAAAAACTCCAACGTGATTTTCCAGATGAAAAGCTAATAGGTTTCTTCTATGACCCCAACATCCATCCATATTCAGAATATCAACTCCGATTTTTAGATGTACAACGATCTTGTAAAAAACTCGGTATCGATATACTTGAAGGTGAATATGACTTTGAAGCTTGGATGCAAGCGGTAAGAGGACTAGAGAACGAACCGGAGAAAGGTGCTAGATGCGAAGTGTGTTTTGATAAACGCTTTGAAGTAAGTGCGAAAAAAGCTCTTGAACTTGGCGAAAATAAAATAACTACAACACTACTTGTTAGTCCTTTAAAATCACAAGAACAACTTAAACGTAGCGGAGATGCTTTTTATAAAAAGTATGGTGTTGAATTTATAGCAGTTGATTACCGTTCTCATGGTGGAACACAAGACCAAAGTCGAGTAACAAAAGAAGAACAGCTTTACCGTCAAGACTATTGCGGTTGCATCTACGGCCTTAGTATGCAAAGAAAACAACAAGAACGTATAATGGACGAAATGTTTTCTCCTATCTCGAAACAAATACTCCCTGCATCTATCGAAGAACGCTTAGAAACATATAAGCAAAGAATGGAATTTGAAGATAAAAATATAAAATATAAAATCATCAAAGAAAAATTTTTAAACTACAGACAATTTAACTTTAAACTAATTAAAGCTAAAAAAGAAATCATTGAAGCTTATGCTCTAGTTTATTCTACTCTAGCACGTAAGAGAGCACAGGGACAGGTAGAATTTAAGGAAGAAAATATTCATTATTTTAACCGTGAAGAGATTAAATTTATAGACTTAACTTATTTTAATTCTTTATGTAGTTTCAAATATAAAAATATAAAAGAATTAATTTTCAATCCTCCAAGTTTTGAAGAAGAGTTAAGAATAAGGGCTTCAATTGAGTCATATAGTTATTCATTATCACCAATAATCATTGTGGAAAATATAATTGATTCTAAACTTACAGTGTTATTAGAAGCAAAAACTTACGAAGATAACAGAGAAAAGCTAATCGTTTTATAATCTTTTTTTGGCTAAAATATCCAAAATTATTTATAAGGCTTCCTCATTATGATTATGGATGTTATTGAAATTCAAAAAATTATACCTCACCGTTACCCATTTTTACTTTTAGACCGAGTTACTGCTATCACAAAAAATGAAAGTTTAGTCGGTTTTAAAAATGTAACAATCGGTGATAATATTTTTCAAGGTCACTTTCCTGGTCACCCAGTTTACCCAGGTGTTATGATTTTAGAAGGTATGGCTCAAGCTGGAGGTATTTTAGCATTTAAAAGCATGGAAAATATGACAGAAGAAGAAGCAGCAAATAAGGTTGTTTACTTCATGAGTATTGACAAAGCAAAATTTCGTGCTCCTGTAAAGCCAGGTGATAGATTAGAATACCGCATTAGTGTTATCAAAAATAAAGGTGCTATCTGGGTTCTTGACGGGAAAGCATATGTTGATGATAATTTAGTTTCTCAGGCTGAATTAAAAGCCATGATTGTTGATAAGTAATCGGAACATTATGAAAAAAATTTCTTCACAAGCCATTATTGAAAATGGTGCAGTAATAGGTGAGAATGTTGAGATAGGCCCTTATTGCTATATCTCAGATCAAGCCACTATTGGTGATGGCACAAAAATAGCTCAGAACTCTTGTGTATATGGCAAAACAACTATTGGAAAAAACAATACTATTTTTTCACATGCCGTTATTGGTTCAATTCCACAAGACTTAAAATTTGCTGGTGAAGAAGTTGAGCTTATCATCGGAGATTACAACAAGATTAGAGAGTTCACTCTTTTTAATCCTGGAACAAAAGGTGGTGGTGGAAAAACTATCATCGGGAATCACAACTTATTTATGGGTTATGTACATCTTGGTCACGATGTTATAATCGGAAATCACTGTATTTTAGCAAATGCTGCAACTTTAGCAGGACATGTTGAAGTTGGAGATTATGCTGTTATTGGTGGTATGACACCTATTCATCAGTTTGTGCATATTGGTGACTATGCAATGGTCGGAGGAGCTTCGGCTCTTGCACAAGACGTACCACCATTTTGTATGGCTGAGGGTAATCGTGCGTCTCTAAGAGGTCTAAACCTTACAGGGCTCAGAAGAAATCTA
>JBLIEY010000151.1:0-6377 GCA_047633475.1 Sulfurimonas sp. | reverse complement strand
GGACCACGGTCAGATGGAATCATATCAACTCCACAAACACCAAGACCCATAGCTTTTGCAGCTGCAAGAGCCATTGTCTTTTCTTTTCTATTTAGTTTATATGCTGTTGCATTTCCACCTTGGTGCAAGTTAGATCTAAAATCACCCTCTGCACCTTGACGCTTCATTGCACCAACAACTTCATTACCAACTACAAAAGCTCTTATATCAGCTCCACCTGCCTCTTCTATGTACTCTTGAACAAGTAAGTTTACATCCATACCATAAAATGCATCTAGAACTGATTTTGCAGCTTTTTCAGTGTCAACCAATACAACACCAACCCCTTGAGTTCCCTCAAGTATCTTAAGAACTAAAGGTGCTCCTCCACTTAATGCAATAACATCTTTTGCACTTGATTTGTTAGATGCAAAAACTGTCTTTGGCATATCTACATCATGCTTTGATAAAACCTGCAAGCTTCTAAGTTTATCTCTACTTCTTGCAATCGCCAAGTTTCCGGCTACGCTAAATGTATCCATAACTTCAAAGTGTCTAACCATAGCAGTTCCATAAAATGTTCTACTTGCACCAATTCTTGGAATGATAGCATCTGGAGCAGGTAATTTCTTGCCTAAATAGTTGATATCAAGATGCCCTTTTGATATTTCGATAGTACATTTCAAGTAATCAATTACTTTAATATCCCAACCTTTTGCTAATCCTGCTTCTAACAATCTTTTTGTAGAGTATAACTTTGGATTTCTAGATAATATATAAACTCTCATTTTAGTTCCTCTTTTGCAATATATTCTTGTGATACATCAACTAAAAATTTACCACTTAAAAATTTTCTACCTATTAACATAGGGTACTTCATATCAGCACGATTTGTTAGAGATACAACAGTTTTATATTTTTTTCCAAAAAAGTCTACTGTAACCATGATAGATGGTCTTTGTTGAAGTTCACCATTTGAACTTCTGACTTTTTTTATTTTATGTACTGGCATTGTAATTCGTTTTCCATGATATGCTTCATGTACTTCATCTAAAAGATGAAAATGTACAAAACCTTTATCATCAACAACTATATCATCACAATGAAGAGCATTTGAATCTGCACCAGTATCTACTTTCGCATCTAGATTAAAAAGCTCTAAATCTAAGATGCTTATGAGTTCTTTTTTACCTATAATTTTTTTACTAACCATAACAATCACACTCCATAATACAATACGAAATTATATCTTTTTTTTTAAGTTTTATACTATACTATCCTTTCATTTTCAATAAAGGATATCACTGATGAAGTTATTAATTTTCATACTAATATTTTGCTACTCACTTTTAGCCATAGAGGTCCAAAATACTCCTATAGAATTTGGCAAATTAAGGGTAGAGCTTACTAAAAGCTATATCAAAGAACACTATAATCTAACTCCAAAAGATATAACTATCACGCCTAAAATAATAGTTATTCACTATACTTCAATTGATGACTTCAACAAATCATTGGAGAGATTCAAATCTTCTTTGCTCTTGACAGACAGAGCGGACATAGCAGATGCAGGAGTGGTTAATGTCTCGGCTCATTTTATGATTCAAAGAGATGGAACTATTCACCAACTAATGCCTATAGATTATATGGCCAGACATGTTATAGGTTTAAACTACAGTTCTATAGGTATACAAAACGTGGGCGGAGAACATAATAAACAAAACCTTACAGTTGAACAATTAATATCAAATATACAACTTATAAACTACCTAAAAAAAGAGTTTAAAACTATCAAATATCTTATCGGTCATAATGAATATAGATGCTTTGAGGGAAGTAATTTATGGCTTGAAAACAATGACACATATAGAACTAAAAAGCAAGACCCAGGAAAGAATTTTATGAAGGATATTCGAGCAAGTATAAAAGATCTTAAAGGTGCTCCTTGTAAAAAATGAAAGCCCTAAAATAACTAGGGCTTTGCTAACACTTGAAGTGTAATTATATTTTTAACTCTTTTTTCATAACAGTGCCATCAAGAGCATTGATTTGAAGTCTGTATTTTGTCGTAGTCGCCTTGTATAAAAGATAATTACCAATATGAGTCAGTTTAATATTTACAACATCCTCTTTAGTTTCTTTCTTCACTATTTTAGTAACCTCCTTTTCATCGACATTATGAAGCTTATGCATCTTTTGTTTTGTCTTCATTTTAAGCGTAGGACTGTTTTGGTATCCATGAATCGAGCTATGCTCCATCGGAGTCAATGATGAACCAGCAGCAAACACAAATAGTGGAGCTAGTAGTAGTGTTAAATATTTCACAATTAATCCTTTTTTTCTTTATTCATTTTATTTGTATGCTCTTTTTTATAAAAAAGCAGATAAGTCGATGGTAAGATAAGTAGTGTTAAAAGTGTTGAACTTATAATTCCACCTGTTATAACAACTGAAAGTGGGTACTGAATTTCACTTCCTACACCACTTGCGTATAGTAATGGAAGTATTCCAAATAGAGTTGTAAATGCTGTCATAAGAACTGGTCTTAGACGAAGTAAAGTTGCATCTTTGAGTAGAGTTTCTAAAGAAACATGTGGAAACTTTTTTCTTAGTTCATCTATAAAACTAACTAAAACTATACCGTTTAATATGGCTATGGCAAAGATGGCTAAAAAACCAATAATTGCAGAGACTGAGAGGTAGATGCCACTAACAACAAGAGCAATAATTCCACCAATAAAACCAAAAGGTACATTTATTAAAATCAACATTGCTTTTGATAGTGAATTAAAAGCAGTGTAGAGGAGAAGAATTACCAAAAAGATTGTAATAGGTATGATAATCATCAACTTATCTGTAGCTTCTTTCATGTTTTTGAAGTCGCCGGCCCATCCTATATAATAACCCACTGGCATATTTACTTTTTCTTTTATAAGTTGGTTTGCTTCTTCAACAAACGAAGCAACATCACGACCATCTACGTCCATGGATAAAACCATATAACGACTAAGATTTTCACGTTTAATGAATGAAGCTCCATGCTGTATACTGATATCACAAATTTGATCAAGAGTAACAAGAGCACCATTACTTGAACGAATCGTTACATCTTTTAGTGCTTGGATGTCTTTTTTGGCATCTTTAATTTTTGCAATAATAGGAAATCTTTTAATTCCCTCTATTTTTTGAGTGACTTCTTCTTCGCCTATTCCATTACGAATAACTTGCATAATCTCACTAACACTAATTCCATAACGAGCAAGTGCTAAGTAGTTTGGTTGTATTTTTATTTGAGCCTGTCCAAGCTGAGTCTCAACTTCCATTCTCTTGAGTCCATCAACATTAGCAATAGCATCTTGGATATCTTTAGAAATTGCATCTAGTTTTTTTTGATCATATCCATATATTTTTATGGCAAGTTCAGATTTTACACCTTCTAAGAGTTCTTCTATCCTCATAGCTATTGGCTGTGTAGGAACAAAAGCTACTTGCTCAAATGTATGCTCTAAATCTTCATTCATTTTGTAAGTAAGAGCTGGCAAGTCTTTTATATCATCTTTTAGAGTAAGTAATACTTCCATATAGTTAGCTTGAGCAGTCTCGCCTTTTTCACTTCTACCTATCATAGAAAGCACTGAACTAACTTCATTGGGGTAGTTCTTCAGTATGTACTTTTCTATCTCAGAAGCATTCTCCACTGATTGAGAAAGAGCAGTTCCCGGTATAGCTATAACTCTGTACATAATCGACTCTTCATTTAACTCAGGCATAAATTCACGACCTTGTTGTGATAGTACAAAACCAAGAGCTAAAAATACAAGAGTTACAGATGCTAAAAGCCATTTAGCGTTTGAGAGTGAAAACATTAGTATGGGTGAGTAAGCTTTTTTAATTTTGCTAATTACTATGTTGTCACTAGTTTTAGTTGGTTTTAGTAAAAGCAAGGCTAAAACAGGAACAAGGACAAGAGCTACTAAAAGCGAGCCAAGCATTACGAACACAATATTTAAAGCCATTGGTGAGTATAGTTTTCCCGCTAATCCATCTAGGGAGAGCAGAGGAATAAACACTGCAACAATGATTAAAACGGCAAAAGTAACAGGAGTTGCTACTTCTTTAGCTGCATCTGCAATTACTTTTGCTCTTGGAGCATTTGGCTCATCATGAAGTTTTCTAAATGTATTTTCCACTATAACTATCGTTCCATCAACTATCATTCCCACGGCTATTGCAAGTCCACTAAGACTCATGAGGTTGGCTGAGAGATTATAATAATCCATAAGTAAAAAAGCTATAAGAAGAGACAAAGGTAGAGAAACAATCACTATAAATGCAGAACGAAGTTCAAACAAAAATAAGAACAGAACAAAAGCGACTAAAATCACACCTGTCGTAAGTGCTGAAGTCATAGTCTCTACAGCTTTATTTGTTATTTCAGTTCTATCATAAACTGCTTCAACTTTAACCCCATCGGGAAGTGCAGAGTTTATAGTTGGTAGTTTTTCTTTTAGATTTTGTACAACTTTGGCAGCATTTGTAGCTGTTCTTTGTAAAACCATACCTATTACAGCTTCATCCCCATCTATACTAACTGCACCAAAGCGTGGCATAAAACCAGTCTCAACAACAGCTATATCACCGATAGTTACAGCTTGTCCTTCTCCTGATTTTATGACTGAGTTTCTAATATCATCAAGAGATTTATAAAGTCCTGCTCCACGAATAAGATACTGTTCACGGTTAAATTCTAAATATTGACCACCTGCAGAGAGATTACTTTTTTGTAAAGCTGTAATTACATCTTCATATGTAATCCCAATATTTTGAAGTTTTTTTGTGTCTATAAGAACGTTGTACTGTTTTTCTTTTCCACCCCAACCGATGACTTCTTCAACCCCACTTACACTCTTGAGTAAAGGTGTAACAATGTAGTCTTGCATCTCACGAAGTTCTTGTAGTGAGTATTTGTTATGTGTATCTTGTATTTTATACCAAAACACTTGTCCAAGACCTGTTGTATTTGGCCCAAGTTCAGGCTTTCCCCAACCACTAGGAATATCGACACTGCCAAGTCTCTCACTTACAAGTTGACGTAGAAAATATATGTCCATGTCATCTTCAAAGAAAACAGAAACATATGATAAGCCAAAAAAGGAGTTTGACATTATAGTTTTAACTCCTGCCATTCCTGATAGCGCTGATTCTATAGGATATGTTATGAGTTTTTCTATATCTTGCGCAGAGTTACCAGCACTCTCGGTATATACAACAACTTGCTTAGGAGTGATGTCTGGAAAAGCATCTACTGGTATATCTTGATAAGCTTTAAAACCAAAAGCACTAATTGCAATAAAAAGTGTTAATACTAAAAATTTGTACTTTAGTGAAATATCTATAAGTTTATTTAACATAATATCTCCCTAGTGACCATGTCCGCCAAGAGAAGATTTGAGTAGTTGAGACTTTACATAGTAACTTTTATCACTAACATATTCCTCATTTAACTCTAAACCTTCAACCGCAGCGAACTCTTCATCTTGAGATACAATATTTACAACACGTGGCTCATAAGAAACTTCTTCTACATCTTCATCATGCACATCTTCATTTTGTCCATGCTCGTCATGAGCATTTTTTTCTTCTTCATGTTCTTCATGTTCGTCATGTTCGTCATGAGCTTCTTCTTGTTTATTATGTTCGTCTTTTTCTTCTTCATGCTCTTTTGGGACAAATACAACCCACTCATTATTGAAAAAAGATAGAGATGATTTTTCTACTGTTACATACTCTTTTGTTGATTCAAAGTAGAGTGTTGCAAAGGTGTAAGCATTCACATAAAGGTTGTCTGTAATCTCATTGATATTTGATAGTAAAACTATTCTTTGAGTTTTCTCATCTACATTTGGAAGTATCTGTGTTACCTTTGTTATGATATTTTTAGTGCTTGTATGTATAACTATTTTTTGCCCTATTTTAACCTTCGAAGCATATTTTATAGGTAGAAATGACTTTAAGTAAAAAGCTTGGTTTTTCACCAAGGAGATAATAGCTGTATCCTCTTTAACACTAGAGTGAAGCATTTGCAATATCTCAGAGACAACACCGTCCCCACGAGCATAAAGGGTAAAGTTTGCAGAAGGCTCTTTTAACTTGTTTGTATTGATTCCTAAAGTGTTTAACTGAGATTCAAGAGATGTTAATTTCTCTAAAATTTCGTCTCTTTTAATGCTTTGAGTATTTAACTCTTGCATCGATGTCATACCTTTTTCATATAAACTTTTTGAAGCTTGGTAGTTTTTTTCTTGAGTTTCTAGTTGTTTTTTTTGAGAAATAAAATTTGCTGTCATATTTGAAAGCATTATAGACTCTATAAGAACTATTTTTTGTCCTTTTTTTAC
>JBLIEY010000150.1:0-6412 GCA_047633475.1 Sulfurimonas sp. | reverse complement strand
GATCTTTTTTCCAAAACTCATATGCATAAGGTTTATATAAATTCAGAGCAACATATAGTTCACGATCTTTTACTTGTTCATTTCCTTGAAATACAATTGGAATGAGATTCCCATAAACAAGAGAAGAAAATAATAATAAACAAAATATTTTTTGTTTCATTTACTCCTCCCAAAGCAGTTTGAGCTAACTTATAAAACCTTTACTACTGGTTTTTGCAATAAAAGGTTGTTGGGGTACATTACAATATTATTCTCACTATCTTTAAGCTCAGTCTGAAATAGTGATATTTCTTTTATGATTCCTTCTACGCTATTATCACCATCAATAATTCTAATTTTATCCCCAACTCTAGCGGGAAATGTAAAAAATATAATAATACTAGCTGTTACATTGCTTAGTATTGACCATTGTGCAAACAATGCTACACCAATGATAGCAAATAACGAAGATGCAAATATAGAGACACCTTTTAAATCAACACTCCAGATAAAAGATACAGCAACCATAGCAGCAATTAAGAACAGTATTTCAAAAACTTTTTGTACGTAAAAGAGTCTTTTTACAGAAACTTTTTTTTGTTTTGCTAACTTGTTTAAAATGCTTCTAAAAAATCTAAAGATAATGTATGTTGAGAGTATTACAATGAAACTCAATAAAAAATTATAACTCACCTAATCAACCTTTATTCTATCTATAATTATGTTTTATATACAATGATATTATACCTAAAGTAAGCGATTATATAACTATATAGTATAATGCTAAAAAGTGTAAAATAATTGTTTTTACTTGAGTACACTCTTATATAAAACTGAAAACTAGTGAGGATAATATGGACAATTTGAAACAACTTATAGATAAGCTTCATTTAGAAGATTTACAAAATGAACTACATCCTTCTATCTTTGATGAAAATGAGCTATATGATATGCTTATTGTACGTATACCAGTTATTACTACTGAGCTAACTTCAAAATCACTAGGGTTCATAGTTACAAAAGAGCAAAGTTATTTTTATAATAAAGAGAAAAAAATATTTGAAGAGTTTCCCGATCGTTTTTTAGGGGTATATTCTATAATAGACAAAAACATAGATAGATTATTGAAGTCATTTATAAAGTATCAAGAACGAGTAGCAGATATGGAAGAAAATTTATATGTGAGTAATACAGATGCTGATTTTTTAAATAATTGGTTATCAATAAAATTAGAAATATTGCGTATAGAGAGAGTTCTGCATAGAACAGTAAGAGCAATGGATGATTTTATTGAATATAATCGAGATGTTGATGATTTTCCAATGAATAATTATGTAGACATACATGAACATATTGAAAGAACTATTCATTCTGCAACATTACAGCTATCAAAACTAGACTATTTATACAGTTTTTATAATGCTAAATCTAATGACAAGATAAATAGGATGATTTATATTTTAACGATTATATCAGCTATCTTCCTTCCTCTAAATTTAGTAGTTGGATTTTTTGGTATGAACACAAGTGGCTTACCGTTTGCCTCTGGAGCAAACGGTACTTACTTTGCTATCTCTCTTATGATTACTTTGGCAGCAGTAACATCTTTTGTAGTCTTTAAATGGCGCAAAAAAGTAGAAAAATAAATAATGCTTCCTCCTTGTCTAATGCTTTTTAATTTCCAAATAAGAAGGGCTGTACTTCATAGCAATAATTCTAAATATAAAAAGTATGAAAATTACACCTAGTAATGCAAAAACTTTAGTAAAATCAAATTTACCATTAACAATTAGTAAAATATCACGTATAAAAAATACAATAGTAGAATCTATCATAAGCCTTAGTTTGATTCGATCTTCATCACTAAAAAGAAATTCAATTAACATTCGAACTAGTTCTAAAATTATTATGACTTCCAATAATGCTACAACTAATTTAGAAAATGTATTTATTGCTCCAACATCCTTAACGCTAAAGAAGAGAACAAGTGTTATTAGAAACTTTATATAAACAGTAATTTTTTTCATACTAAAAATATTTTTCATATTTCAACCTTATTTTTTCGAAATTATACTATGTTTATTTATGATTACAGATGCATTTTTTATTAATGTTTAGATGATATATTAAGCGATACTTTTAGCTATCTTGTTATGTTTAACTAATCACCTGTAATTAGCTTTTTAAAGTTGTACTTCAGATAGTATATTTACAGTTACTTTTCTTTTTAAAGTGCTATCTATACGTTCTTTTATCTGCAAAAATTGATTCTTGTTAAGTAGTGTATCACTACTTGTTTCAATATTAATAATAGGGTTTTCTTGGCTAAATTCTACTGACCTAACACTAATGTTTATTACTATGTTATCTAAAACTACATGCTCAATTTCTTTTAATTGAGTATATATATTATTTTGCTCAATTACTTTGAAAAAAGAGAAGATAAGCGGAATAGTTACTATTGTAAGGAATATGCTTGTTAAGACAATACCTTTTGTAGCGCGCTTTACTGGAGCAAACCCAAGAACTAAAAAAGTCAAAGAAGCAGACAATGTTATACCTGCGAGGTTTGTTAAAAATAGTAGAAATGAGCCATAAATAATCTCCAAATTCCACCATCCAATACCAATCCCTGTGACGCTTAGAGGAGGAACAAGAGCAACTGCTATGGCTACTCCGGCAAGGCTTTTAGCAATTTCAGACTTAGCACTAGCATATGCACCAGCTATTCCAGAAATTATCGCAACCATAAGGTCTAAAATATTTGGATTTAGACGGCTTTTCATTTCATCAGTTAAAACACTCAGTGGCATAAAATAAGAGTATAAACAAGAGAATGCTAATGCAGTAATAATACCTAAAACAAGGGTTGTTGAACTTTCTTGTAGTAGATGTCTTTGTCCACGTAAAACACCCATAGAAAAAGAAATAATAGGAGACATTAGAGGTGCCAGAATCATCGCACCTATAATTACAGGTGAAGAGTTTTGGAAAAGTCCCGTGGTAGCAAGTAGCGTACTTAAAATAATTAAAACAATAAAAATGGAAGAAAATTTTGAGTTCTGTTTTAGCTCTAGAAAAAGCTCTTTAAAATCATCTTCTTCAGCTTTTGGAAGGAAGGGTAGGGTCTCAGTCACAAGCACACTACTCATCTCACCCTTTGGAAGTCCTTGAATACGTACAGTTTCTTTGTCTTTTTCTTCTTCCTTTTTTTCTTCATCATCTTGATACATTGAAATATTTTGATTTAGATATATGTTAATTGCATTTGGAATAATTTCTAAAAGTAGTTCATTCTCTGTATTAGCTTCTCCATCAAGTACATATTGTATAGGTAAAGGACTGTTTATAGTAAGTTTTGAAGATGAAATAAAACCCATACTTTTTGGAAGTTTTTCAATAAATAACTTACCAATCAAATAACTTACAAAAATATAGTAAATATATGAAACTATACTAGAAGGGGCTAATATAAGTGCATTAAGTTTTCCATCATTATATGGAATATCTTCATTTAGCAAGTTACGACTATTTTTGCTAATGTTATGCCCAATAATCATGATACCCATTAGAGCAGTGTTAGTAATAGCTCCTTTAGCTGTAGTGATTATATAATTTTGAAATGATAAGTGCTGCAAGTCAGAAAAAAATGAACGAATTTTTTGAATGTAATTTTTGCAATTTATACAACTACTATTCATCCCATGTACATTTCCTATTATTAATCTTCCAAGGACTAGTTTAGAGTTGCACTGAAGTAAATCAACTTTACTTGCATTCTCAGCATTGTACACCTTGTCTATACTTGGAAAAATATCATCTTCAATACCATAGTTTCTTGTAGAGACCGGACAGAACTCATTTGGTAAAATAGCGATTTTTACTGAGCTTGATATAACTTTATTAAATACAGTTTTGATTTCATCATCACTTAGAAACAAAAAACATATACTTTCATCTACCCCAATGTCAAAATTTGGAAAGTAAGATGTATTTACATCTAGCTTATATAGTTTGCTAATATATTCTTGTATATCTTTGATGATTGTTTTATCTGTATTTTCACTTACAAGTAAATTAATGATTGTATTCATTATTTAATCCTATTATTTTTTAATATCACATGTCAAAGCATTTAACACCATTCGTGATGCCACTTCTTTGCTCTCGTGAACAAAAGATCGTATACGCTTATCTTGAATAAGTGTTGAATCTTCTTTTTTACTTGAGACTACAATATTTACAGTGGGCGAAATGTGAAAAACAGACTCAATTAGATTAAGAGTTTCATCATCATTTTCAACAGCTATAATGACAGCCGTAGCATTTTTAACATTAGCGTCTGTAAGTATATGTTGCTGTGAAGCGTTCCCAAGGATAAAAGGATCTAGATTTTCTGTACTTATATTTACAAACTTGCGTTTATTGTCAATTGCCACGTAATATAGTCCTTGATTTTTTAGGTTTTTACATATTTGTTGACCAAGGCCTCCATAACCTAAAACTACAATATGGCCATTGATTCCAGTACTTGAAAATGGTTCTTTGAGAAGCTTATTTGAACGCAGAATTTTCTCAACAATAGATTGAAGATTTTTTAGGATAAAAGGTGTCAGAATCATTGAAAAAACTACTGCAATTACAAGTGTTTGATTAATGTCAGTAGATGTGATTGCATTAATCCGTGCAAGTTCAAGAACAACAAAGGAAAACTCTCCAACCTGAGCTAGAGTGATAGCACTTTTTAGTGCATTTGAGGCTGCTTTAAAGTATATAAGTATAGTAAAAATCACAGCTGTTTTAAGAAGCATAATTATAGACATTATGATTAATATGTTTATTATGTTTGAAGCTAAAAATGTAATACTAACTTGCATCCCTACTGTGACAAAAAATACACCAAGTAATAAATCTCTAAATGGTGTTAAATCTGCTTCAATTTGATGTTTAAATGGAGTTTCTGCTAGTAACATCCCCCCTATAAAGGCACCCAATGAATAGGAAAATCCAAAATGATATGCAATGTAAGATGTCCCAATAGCTATTACTAAAACAGAAGTAATAAACAACTCATGAGAATTGGCATCAAAAACAAAGTTCAAAAAAGGTGTAAGTAAGTACTTCCCTGCAAGATACAATATACCAAGTACTATTGCTGCACTAGTTGCAGTATTTAAAAACATTGTCTCAAGAGGAACACCTGTTGTACTAAAAAAGGTTATCATTAAAAGTATAGGTATGACAGCTAAATCTTGAAAAAGTAAAATACCAAGAACACTACGCCCATAATCTTTTTGAATATCACGATTTTCATTTAGAATTTTTAGAACAATTGCTGTAGATGATAGAGCTAATGCACAGCCTATTATGATGGATGCTTTATGTGACAAATCAAATATATATAATGATATTAGAGCAAAAATAGCTGCACTTAATATTACTTGGAGTGTTCCAAAAAGAAAAACTTCTTTTTTAAGCTTTTTAAAGTTTGACATTGAAAATTCTAGACCAATGGTAAACATTAAAAATGCAATACCAAACTCAGAAACTTCATGCAAGGTATGTAGACTGCTTTCTCTTAAAGAAAAAATATAAGTTATAAAAGCACCGGCCATGATATAACCAATGATTGGTGGAAAATCATATTTTTTTAAAATAGTGTTAATAATGATTGAAAGAAAAGCTGTAATAAGTATAATTTGTAAAATTGATTCCATAACATACCTTATACTTCGTTGGATAGAAGAACTTTAGCAATTATATCTCTTTAAGACTTTTTTTGATAAATAAATGATGAAAAATATTAGACTATAATTATACATTAGATTAAATATTTAGGAGGTTCATTAATGCTTTTGAAATTTATAAAGAAGAACAAAATATTATTATTAGCAATATTTTTGTTAATTGTTATAATTACAGTTATTTCAATAAGACAAGAAGATGAGAAAATACAATCAACTCCAAAAACAAAACTAAAAAACAAACCACAAACCAAACCAAAAACACTTCCTGAAGTTAAAGAAAAAACTGAATTAGAAAAACTAAACTTTACTGTGCCAGAAAACTTCACTGAAATCTATCCAGTAAAAACTACTATTTTCGTTGATGATAACATTGATTTTATGGATGAACTTGATCCTGTAATTTACTCAAAGCCTAAGTTAGAGATAGACGAAATTATAGAAGAAAATAAAAAAATCAATAGTTTTATAATAGAACAAGTGCCTATAAAAAAGAAAGAAAGTTGGAAAATTAATTATGAAGTTGGTTTAGAAGAAGGTGCAATAAAAGATATGAAGACTACAGGTGAATTAAAAACTGATATGCTTAATGGAAAAGTTGGAGTTTCAAAGTCATTTTAGAAAACTTCTAATCATTGACTATAGTTGAGTATTATTATGTTAAAAGATAAGAAGGATATTTATGAGTA
>JBLIEY010000149.1:0-6483 GCA_047633475.1 Sulfurimonas sp. | reverse complement strand
CAACTACTGCATCTATCTCTCCAGATGCTAGACCTTTAATGATGTTAGTTTTATCTTTTGTGCTTACAAATCTATCTAATTTTGCATACTTTATTCCTAAACCTTCAAAACGTTCTTTTAGTGAGCGAAAGTGCTGAGCAGAGAGAAGAGTTGTTGGAACGATAAAAGCCGACTGAAAGCCTGATTTGTAAGCTGCGAAGATAGTATTCATAGCAACTTCCGTTTTGCCAAAACCAACATCACCGCTAAGAAGTCTATCCATGATGTTACCTGAACTCATCTGAGTAATTATCTCATCTACAGATTGTGTCTGATCTTGTGTGTAATCAAACCCGGATGTATTTTGAAAATTTTGGAGTTCTTTTTTGGCGATACTAAGTTTTGGAGCTTTTATAAGTTCACGAGCCGCTGCAGTATTAACAATCTGCCCTGCTATCTCCATAAGTCGCTTTTTGACCTTATCTTTTAACTTACCAAAGCTTCCCTTGCCTAGTTTATCCAAAACTGGTGTAGAGCCTCCAGAAGCTATGTAGCGATCTATAAAGTCTAGGTTCTCAACAGGTAGAAGTATTTTATCATCACCAACATACTTAATAACTATAAAGTCTTTTATTCCACCAAGAATTTCTGTTTGTTCTATCTTTTCAAAAATTCCAACACCATAATCTTCATGAACAACATAATCACCAGTTTTTAAATCATCAAGCATTATAGAGCTTTTTCTTCTTCGCCTAATCTTATCTGGCTTATTCAAAGAAATGATTAATTCTTCGTTGGTAATAATATTTAAAATATATGGGGCGTAAACTTCTGTAATGTTTGTAAGATTAAAAAGTCCAGCTTGTTTCATCAAAGCTTCGTTTGAAGCAATAATAGTGATTTTCTTAGCTTTATGAACTTTTAGTAAAACATGTAAGTCTGTTACAACTAGGTCTTTGAAATTTTCTGAGGTTGGTAATACTTCTACATTAAATTCTTCTCTTGATACTACAGGATTATTTAAGGCGTACGCATCTATAAGTAGCGTATCTAGGTTTCTTACAAGTTTAGTTTTTTTACCTTCTAAAAAGTTTGATGCTCTGTCTTGCAAGTACCAAAATCCAAGGGATGCTACATCTTTTACTAAAGAATCCAATTCACTACTTTGAACTGCATCGTTAAGAGTATTGAAACTCTCTTCATCCAAAGAATAAAAAGCAGGTGATATCTCGAAACTCTCAAGTTCTTCTTTTTGTGTTCTTTGAGATTCTAATTCAAAGTATTTTATTTGCTCTATTTCATCGTCAAACAAAGATATACGAACTGGCATACTAGATGCAGGAGCGTAGATATCTATAATATCTCCACGAAAAGAAATCTCACCTTCAACCTGAACCATATCAACAAAGTTATATCCCCAAAAAAGCATCTGCTCTTTAAATGCACTCAGTTGTATCTTTGTACCAAACTCAAGAGTTCTAGATTCTAAAAGAGATTCTTTAGGCAGATGAAAGAGTAATGTTTTTAAAGGAGATATAACTAATGGTTTATTCTTTTTAGAATAATATGTTTTTAAAGCACAGAAAAGTTGATGTAACTCTTCTGTGTAAACACGTAAATCATCCCCAAAACTAGCTCTAAAATCTGGGAAAATAACTACGTCTTTGTCAAAAAACTTTGCAACACTCTTTAGCGACTCCGCTTCTTTTGAGTCTTCACATATTAAAACTTCTAAATTTTGCTTTGACTCGGTTTTAAAATATTGGAATAGTGAACTTTGAGACATTGTTTTCCTAAGAGGGTTTATTGAGGTGTTGTTCCCATATTAAATATGGAAACAATTTTAATACTAGTCTGTGATTTTCTTTGTCTGTAGTTTTTCTGAGATTGGAACAGGTGATATATTCTTTACAACACTATTCCCTTCAAAAATACCTTTAGCTTCTATAACAAGTTCATCAGATTCTATTGTTCCGCTAACGCGTCCT
Source organism: Sulfurimonas sp. (assembly GCA_047633475.1). Taxonomy (GTDB): domain Bacteria; phylum Campylobacterota; class Campylobacteria; order Campylobacterales; family Sulfurimonadaceae; genus Sulfurimonas. The sequence continues at coordinate 4,516 of JBLIEY010000149.1, read as the reverse complement.
GCAGCTTTTATCTCAACTCTTTGGGCATTTATTGTGCCTTCTACATATCCTTGAACGACAAGTCTTTGAGTAGTAACATCACCTTTGACATGACCATTTTTACCAATATTCACCTCTTTTTGTGAATGAATAGCACCCTCAAACTTTCCATCTACATATAAATTACAAGAGAGATTCATCTCCCCTTTAATTGTAGAGCCAGTTGTGATGATGGTAGTGTTTGTGTCGGGTTTTGCACCTGAATGTGTGCTGTCGCCGTTATTAAAGATTGCCATGGTATTTTTTTCTCCTTTTCAAATATGTCTTTATAATTTTGGACGTTCCACTTAACAAAATAAAAAGGATTTACTGCCCGTTGTATAAATCTTATTTCATAGTGTAGATGCGGGCCGCTACTCATGCCAGAACTTCCAGTATAAGCAATTAAATCACCTTTTTTTACAAATGTTCCTGATTTTATCACAATCTTGTTTAAATGACCGAAATATGTTCTAAACCCATAGTTATGTTGAAGGATAACTAGTCTTCCAAAACCACTTTTCTTATGAAGACCAGCCCATTCTACAATACCGTCTGCAGTAGCATAAACTGGAGTCTTCATTGCAGCCTTCATATCTAGCCCACGGTGAAATTCTCTTCTTTTTAGTGTTGGATGTATTCTGTAACCAAATTTGCTCGTAACTCCTCTATATTCAATTGGTGAACCGTTTGGAATAAACTGTAAAAGAGTTGCCATATCCTGTGAGGTTAATTTTGTTGCGCTAACTCTTTCTTGTAAAGACATGTCTGCAACAGGTGCTATACCAATTAGGGTTTCAATCTCCGAGAGAGAATCTGAAACCTCATTGAGCTCTTTTTTCTTTACTAAAAGAGCCATTTGTGTCTTTCGTATGCTTTCGGCTAATTTAGTATTTCTCTTCTTTAGAGAATCATATGCTAATTGAGTACTATCTCTCTTTATCTCTATCTGATCAACAGAATGATCAAGATATAAAATAGTGCCAACAGCGATTAAAGCAATAAATAGCAAAAATAAAACTGCATACAAAATTGCTTTTTTTACAATTTGATGAAGATAAAATTGCTTTACGCCATTATCATCATTTATGGTTATGGTAAAATGATTGTTCATATTTTATTTTGCCCTTTCATAAAAGCTTCAACAACACTAAAAGACCCAAAAACTAAGTATCTAATATCGGGCTTAACGCTCTCATATATACTATATTTTATCTCTAAATCATTTAAAGTTCTTTTAAGACCCTCATTTGTCTCAACTCTTTCATTATTTATTAATATAATTTCTACCTTAGTTACGATTGGTTTTAGTATTTCAAGGATTTTTTTATAATCTTTATCTTTATAAGTATTGTATATTAAAACATACTTATCCGGTTTCAAAGCTCTAACTATAGCTTCTGCTGCTAATGGGTTATGACCCACATCTACTATAATATTTTCATTTATATATGTTAATCTTCCAAAAAGTCTTGACCCAATAAAATTCTTCTCACTGTACTCTATATTTAAAAATTTCAAAGCAGATATGCTAAGTGAAAGGTTTTCTATCAAATAGTTTGGAAGTTTTAGCTTCTTGGCTATTTTAGATATTTTCACTTCATCATCAGAGTTCAATATATCAGTTACTTTCTTTATATTTAAAGATTTTGAACTAACTAAATTATCCACAACTTGATAAACTTTCAGCTCTTTTTGAGTTGATATTATAGCATTTGTTTGAATCGCATTTAACTTTGTTCTTGCTATTTCTTCTAGTGTATCACCCAAAAATGCTTGATGGTCATAAGATATTGGAGTAACCAAGGTTAGTACTTTATCAAACACTGCAGTTGCATCATGTTCTCCACCGAGCCCCGCTTCCATTAATACATACTCGCAATCTTTGTATATCAGTAAAGCTAGAAGTGTTGTATATTCAAAGTAAGAAAGTGATTCTGAGTCATCTTTACTTAAAATAGTTTGCAACTCCACATGAGCTTTCTCTAGAATTTCATTTTTTACATCTTGACCGTTATACCAAATTCTTTCATTAAAGTTTAATATATGAGGAGAAGTATAATGACCTGTTTTAAAGCCTAGTGAATATAGGGCAGATGCCAGAAAACGTCCAGTTGTGCCTTTACCATTTGTTCCAATCAAGTGAATTATCTTTACTTTTGGAAGATTCTTTTTTATCTTATCATAGACGCGAGGCATGCGAGAATAGTCTATTTCATCGTAATAAAGAGGTTTAGCAGATAAAAAGTTTTCTAGCACTATTTTTTCTTATAAGCCACTTTATTACGACCACCTTTTTTTGCTTCATATAAATACTCATCTGCAGACTTAACAACATTTTCAATAGAAGTGTGTAGTTTTCGCTCACTTACCCCACAACTTACAGTAACTTCTATTCGTACACCTTGATACATAAAACGAGCTTGTTCTACGGCTTTTCTTACCTTTTCAGCAAAGATTGCACCGCTTTTTGAATCTGTTTCACTAAGTAGAGCCATAAACTCTTCACCACCAAATCTACCAACAATATCAACACTTCTTGCTTCTTTTTTAAGTATCTTTGCAAAAGCACCCAATATTGCATCTCCAGCATCGTGACCATAATTATCGTTGACATCTTTGAAGTGGTCAAGGTCAAACATTACAAGACTAAAGTTGTGCCCATATCTTTCAAATTCAGCTTCTTTTACCTTCATAAATTCATCAAGGGCACGTTTGTTATAGAGTTTAGTTAAAAAATCTTCTTTAGAAGCTTGCTTTGCTTCTTCTAACTCTTTTTCAAGTTTATTTACTTTTTTACTAAGAGCTTTTACTTCACTACTGTGATTTTTTAAATCTTTACTCAGTAGTTTAGTGTTTTCTTCCAATGCAGATGCAATAACAAAAAGTTTTTGATGTGCTATTTTGAAGTTATTACCTGTAGGCTCATTATATGATTTAAGCTCTGACTTTATCTTTTGAATTTCTATAGTTGAATCATCAGAACGTTCAATCATCTCAATAAGTCTAAAAGAAAGTTTATCTAAAACACCATCAAGAGATTCAACCATCTCTTTTACACTCTCTTTATCGAGTGAAATTCTCAAAAGAATTATAGATCTAATCTCATTCTCAATACCAACACTATCTAAAATTTCAGGATTCGTCTTTATTCTCTCCCCTAATGCTGCTATCTTATCATTTACACTAGATGCAATAGAAGGAACAAAAGATGAAACCAATAAAGAAGCTATCTTTGACAACTCAGTATCATTTTTATTTGTAGGCAATTTTTCAAGTGAAATATTTAACTTTTCAATTGTTTTTTTGAGGTTAGAACTATCCACATTCCCTAAAGTTTTTAGTTTATTTAAAAAGGTACTATCATATGTAGTTATAAAGTTTATCCAATATTGTCTAAATTGTTCTAAATCACTTGTATTTGGATTTGAATTTAAAAGTTTTATACTTTGTTTTGCAAGCTCAGTCGCTTCGGAATTATGAAGAACTTGTACAACCTGTAAAATTCTTTTTGTTAAAATACCATATGATTCAAGTTGCTCTGAACATATTGTAGGATTAGTTCTATTTAGTTTAGAAACTAAAAAACGAGTCAATTCACCCATAGTTTTAATTCTATAAGAAGTCAGCTCTTTTTGAATATCTTTATTTAATGTCTTAGTAAATTTTTCAACTTGAGAACAATCTACAGTTTGCACACCAGCTTTCTGTGCTTCTTTACAGAATGCTTCTGCATAAAACTCAGGAGTTAAAAGTTTACCCTCTAGTTCAAGTCTTTTTACAGCTTTTTTAATAATACTTTGTATGGTCATTACCTGATCCTTCTAGTTAAATAGAAATCATTTTTGATGCTGAGCTCTCGCACCCTCTGCTGAGACTACTGCAACAAAAGATTTAATAGCCTTTGCTGAAGCTGAACTTATTGCATCAAATCTCTCACTGTCAGTTACACTGGCATCTGCATCTACAGTAAAGTCATATGTTCCAGAAACAGTGTAGTCTTTTGAAACACCACTATGCATTCTTTTTATACCTAAACTTACAGTCATCTTATAACCAGTAACATAACCGTCTTCATCATATACAGTAGCAGTGTAAGAAGTACTCTTAATGCTTATTGTAAGATGTGTATCAGAACTAGCCTTGTCACACAAAGAGGCATGAAATATTTTTATTACAGCCTCATCAACTGCATCTTTAATTATAACAGTATTTTCTGGATCTTTTGCAGAGATAACAATGCTTGTACTAATCTTCTCCCCCATAACATCACGAGCAAATTTTGAACTAGGCTTATAGCCACAAGATGCTAAACCCAAAATAATAAGCAGCGATAAAATTAGTTTCACTATTAGCCTTTAATTACTATATTTACAAGTTTTTTAGGAACAACTATCTCTTTTACAATTTCTTTGCCCTCTAACCATTTTGAAGCTGCTATTTTAGCCATTTCTATGATTTCTTCTTTTGTAGTCTCTAGTGCTACTTCTATCTCTGT
>JBLIEY010000148.1:0-6489 GCA_047633475.1 Sulfurimonas sp. | reverse complement strand
CTTTATGCTGAAGTTGAGTATAAATACCCTGTTATGAAAGGAACAAAACTTACAGTAAGTGCTCAGTACCTAACACAAACTGCAGTTGGTGATGAATTAGTTTCTGATACATTTGGTGATGTAGACTATAACATGATGGGTGCTAAAGTAAAAGTTGGCAACAAAAAATGGTCAGCTTATGTGGCTTACAATAAGTCAGGTGATACTGATACTGGATTTTTTAATGCATGGGGTGCAGATCCAGCTTATACAAGTTCAATGTTCACTCGTAATGCATATAGACAAGATGTTAGTGCATATAAAATTGGTGGACACTATGCAATTATGAAAGGACTAAAGCTTATTGCAAGTTATGCTAACTATGGTCAGTCTAAAACAAAAGGTTTAGGTGTATTTGCAACTGAAGATGCATATGAAGCTGATATTATCCTAGCTTACAAACCAACTAAAGCATGGACTTTAAAAGTATTTAACGCTATTAGAAATAGTGAGTATGGTACTTTCGCAACAGAAACAGATATGAACCATTTCCGTGCTGTTGCTTCTTATAAGTTCTAACATATAAACATTTCATTCTTCATCCCAATATTAACTTATAGTGATATTGGGTAAATACAAATTTTTCTCCTGTTCCAATACCTTCTTATCCAGGTATTGGAAATCTTCTTTTTTTTGATATACTCTATAACATGTTTACAAAAAAACTAGAAACTTTCTTTTTAACTATTATATTAATAGCTGTTCTCTTTCTTTCAAAGAACTATTACGATAGTTATACTTTTAAAATAAATGATATACCAGATAGCTATAAAAAACGTATAGCAGATAAAGAACAAGAAATCTTGAATCTAATGCAAAGTCATTATGGTGTTTCATTTAAAGTTCCAATTATTGTTACAGACAAGTTCAAAGAAAGGCTATATGGGCTTACAGCTTATAAAAATGGTGAGATAACAATATACCTCAATAAAAATGTAATGAGAGAGAGTATGGACTATATGGTTGATAGTGTTATAGCTCATGAGTATGCTCATGCTCTTATTTTTAAGCTTGGATTGAGAAGTACACAAAAAGATGGACATTCAAAAGATTGGGAACAAGCATGTGAAAATCTTGGTAGTGTTAACTGTGAACAATATGTAAACTCTCAAGATGTAGTAATGGGAAAACTCCCTTTCAAATAATGGAATATAAAATGGAATATGAGTTTGAAGAAGATGCAGAACCTACATGGATAGTTAAACAGCTTGAAGATGCACTCATAGCTGAAAAAGCCTACGCAAAGAATGAAAAAATTATCTACAAAGAAGGTGATCAAGTAGGCAACTTTTTGTTTGTGAACTATAACAAGTTTAAAAATCGTGCTACTTTTGAGTGTCAAGAGTGTGGAAGAAAATTCACATATAATATATACTCTATAAAAAATAAAAAAAGATGCAAATGGTATAAATTTCACGGTAAGAAGTTTAAATCATAAAAGCACCTATTAACTATATACTCGATATTATTAGACAAATTTAATAAAAGAAGTTCTAAAACTAAATGGCATTAATAGACTTACAAAACATTTCAAAACATTATTCAGCTCAAAAAATTTTAACAGAAGTTAATTTTCATGTAGATGAAGGTGAACGTATAGTTATAATTGGTAAAAATGGTAGTGGAAAATCTACTCTTATGAAAATCGTAAACGGTACACTAGAGCAAGATGGTGGTCATAGAATTACTCGTAATGATTTAGAGATTAAGATGCTGGACCAAAAACCAAATTTTAAAGAAGGTCAAACAGTAAGAGAAGCTGTTGAAGATGGCTTAATAGAACTTAATACCGCTAAACAAAGATATAACGAACTCTCCCTACTCTTAGCAGATGATTTTGAGAATAAAAAACTTATTGATGAACATGAAAACTTATCTCGTTATATAGACCATCATAATGCTTGGAACTTGGATGATAAAGTTGAAAGAATTATTCAACATTTTGATTTGAAGCAGTACGAAAACAAACCTATAATTTTACTTAGTGGGGGAGAGCAACGTCGCGTAGCGTTAGCTTCTTTACTACTTCAAAAACCAGATATTTTGCTTCTTGATGAACCTACCAATCATCTTGATGTATATATGGTTGAATTTTTAGAAGAGCTTATCTTAAAAGAAAAGTTTACACTTGTTTTTATCTCTCACGATAGATACTTTATAGATAGAATTGCTACGAAGAGTATAGAAGTTGAAGACTGTAGCCTTAGAGAGTATAGTGGTGGGTATAGCGACTACTTAACACAAAAAGCAGAGTATATTAGAACACTTCAAAAACAGCACGACAATTTACTTGACAATTTAAAGAGAGAAAATGCTTGGTATGCTCGTGGTGTTCGTGCAAGGCTTAAGAGAAATGAAGGTCGTAAAGAAAGACTAATGAATCTTCGTGATGATGCGAAGAATAACCCTGCAAAAATAAGAAAAATGTCTGTAGAACTGCAACGTGAAGCAAAACACTTTAACCGAGACAAAAGTATTAACAAACAAAAAATGCTTTTTGAAGTAGAAGAGCTTGGTCTTACACTTGGAAATAAAGAACTTTTAAAAGAGTTTACAACTCGTATACTTCAAAAAGATGTCATAGCTATTGTAGGTCCAAACGGAAGTGGTAAATCAACACTGCTTAGAGCACTTCTAGGACGTATAGAGCCTACAAGCGGAAAGATAAAACAAGGTGAATTTAAAATAGGTTATTTCGACCAGCATCGTGAGATGCTAGATGATGATAAAAATCTAATGGAGACTTTTTGCCCTCATGGAGGGGATAGAGTAAGTGTACGCGGTAAAGATATGCATGTATATGGATACCTCAAAAATTTCCTTTTTCCAAGAGAATTTTTAGAGAAAAAAATTGGTGTACTAAGTGGCGGAGAAAAAAATCGTATAGCACTTGCCCTACTCTTTACTAAAGACGTTGATATCTTGATATTAGATGAGCCCACAAATGATTTAGATATTCCAACCATAAATATTTTAGAAGAACAACTAACAAACTTCACTGGTGCTGTTGTTATTGTAAGTCATGATAGATATTTTGTAGATAAGATTGCAAAAAAACTATTTATATTTCAAAAAGATAAACACATAGAAGAATCTCATCAACAATATTCTGAGTACCTTGAACTTGAAAAAGAGTTAAAAGAGCTTGAGGAAATGGCACAGGCTACTAGTATTAAAGAAGAAAAAGTTAAAGTAAGAGAAAAAGAAAAAATTATAAAACTAACTTTTAAAGAAAAAATTGCACTTGAAAAGCTTCCTAAAGAAATAGAAGAACTTGAAGCACAAATGGAAGAAAAAAACAAATGTCTTGCAGACCCAAAATGTTATGAAAACATTGGCATAAGTCAACTAGCATCTGAACTTGGAAAACTCGAAGAGTTATATGAACAAAAAATCGAAGAACTCTTAACCATACAAGAGAAGGAAGAGGAGATAAACTCTTAAAGAGCTTATCTCCTCTTTAAATATTATTTTTTTGCTTCTTTTAAAGTGTCTGCAATTAAAAATGCTAACTCTAAAGACTGATCAGCATTTAGTCTTGGGTCACAATGAGTATGGTAACGAGAGCTTAAATCTTCTTCAGTTACAGTAAATGAACCACCAATACACTCAGTAACGTTTTGACCTGTCATCTCTAAATGTACCCCGCCACCGATAGTTCCTTCAGCTTTATGGACTTGAAAGAACTGTTTCATCTCAGTTAAAATAGAATCAACAGGACGAGTCTTATAGCAAGTAGATGATTTTATAGTATTACCATGCATAGGATCACAACTCCAAAGCACTTTCATACCTTCTTTTTCTATCGCACGAATAAGTTTTGGCATACCATCACCAACTTTATCTGCACCCATTCTAACTATAACATTTAAACGACCTGCTTCATTTTCAGGATTTAGTTTTTGACAAAGTCTTATTAAGTCTTCAGGATCCATAGTAGGTCCAGCTTTTACACCAATGGGGTTCTTAACACCACTTAAATACTCAACATGCGCTCCATCAAGTTGACGAGTTCTATCCCCTATCCATAACATATGAGCAGATGTATCATACCAGTCACCGCTAAGAGAGTCTCTTCTTGTGAAAGCTTCTTCATATTGAAGCAGAAGAGCTTCATGAGAAGTATAAAAGTCTGTTTCTCTAAGTGCTCTATGTGTTTTAGATGTGATTCCACAAGCTTGCATAAAATTTAAAGAATTTTCAATCTCTTGAGCCAATTGTTCATATTTTTCTGAAACTTCAGTTTTATTTGCAAAAGCGAGATTCCATTTATGGACTTTGTGTAGGTCAGCCATACCGCCAGTAGCAAATGCACGAAGTAAGTTCTGAGTTGCAGCTGATTGGTTATAAGCTTTTATCATACGTTTTGGATCTGGAACACGATCCTCTGAAGTAAAATCTACGCCATTGATAATATCACCACGGTAAGAGCTAAGTGTAACTCCATCAAGTGTTTCAGTATCACTTGAACGAGGTTTAGCAAATTGACCAGCTAAGCGACCAACTTTTACAACTGGAACACCACCAGCGTAGGTCATAACAACTGCCATTTGCATTAATGCTTTAAATGTATCACGAATATTATCAGCATGGAATTCACTAAAACTCTCAGCACAATCTCCACCTTGAAGTAAAAAAGCGTCTCCAGCAACAACATCGGCAAGCTGACTTTTAAGTCTTTGTGCTTCTCCTGCAAATACAAGTGGAGGATAATTTTTTAGCTCTTTTAAAACTCGATCTAATTCATCTTTGTTTGGATAAGTTGGTTGTTGTAAAATTGGTTTTTCTTTCCAACTCGTAGGACTCCAAATACTCATAATAATACCCCATAATGTAATTTTTGTAATTTTACATTAACAAACCTAAAATAGCTCTGATAAGCCTGAACCACCATCATTTTTTTATAACAAAAGCTTTTTTTATGCTTAAATAAGTATAATAGCGTAATAATTTTGAATAGGAAATATCTATGAAAAAAGACGAGCTAGTATCTCTTGCTAATGAAATGTATAAAGAACTATTATCAATAATTAACCAAAACCAAAGTCCATCAAAAGAACAGTTTGCTAACTATCTAGTTGAATCTGCTCAAGTAATTATGGAGGTTGAGGACAAAGATATAGCTAATGTAGGTTATACGGAATCATTATTTCATAATATATATAAAGACATAGCCAAAAAAAGTCTTAAATCATATTCAGATACAAATGCAAAAATGGACAAGCTTACCAAAATGCATGAAAGAACACTTTTGGAGTATTCAGAACAACATATAGATTTAAATTTATTAACAAGTAAATTCGACGAAATTCAAAATCATATGAGTAATGAAGTAAAAAAAGCAAATGAAGTTATTTCACACTTAATTACTCAGATAAGAACTTTAGAAGAAAAATCAAATATAGATTCACTTACCAAGGTTTTTAACAGACGAGCCTTAGACACTTACCTTAACAAAATATATTCAAATAAAGATATTCCATATAATTTTCATTTACTAATGCTCGATATTGATGATTTTAAAATAATTAATGATGAATATGGTCATTTAGCTGGAGATAAAATTCTTATTTTTATAGCGAATATCCTTAAAAAAACTCTCAGAGATGGAGACAAGGTATTTAGGTATGGTGGAGAAGAGTTTATAGTTATACTTAATCGCTTAGATGATGAAAGCTGTAATAAAATTACGGACAGACTACTTGCTTTAATAAGAGAAAACAAACTTCTTTACAAGGGTGAATCACTTAAAGTAACTATGAGTGTTGGAATTACAAAATACACTAAAGGGGATACTCCTGAAAATTTAATTTCAAGAGCAGACAAAGCACTTTATGCAGCAAAAGGTAATGGAAAAAATCAAATGCAAACGGAGACTAAATAAATGGAACTAAACTATTTTGACTTAGTAGCATCAGTAATTATTTTACTGTTAGGACTCAAGGGAATAATTAATGGATTTTTCAAAGAAGTTTTTGGACTTGTTGGTATTATTGGTGGTATATTTTTAGCTTCACGAGTCGGTGATAAAGTTGGACAAACTTTAAGTGACATGATTTTTAAATTTGAAAATCATGCTGCAATAAGTTTTTCAGGCTTTTTAGTAACTCTGGCTGTTTTTTGGCTATTTATGATTCTTATTGGTTTTATATTTAAAAAGCTTAGTCTGCTAAGTGGTCTTGGCATCTTTGATAGGATTTTAGGATTTTTATTTGGAGCGAGTAAGTTCTTTCTTATAGCTGCTGTAATTGCTCATGCAGCTTATAACATAAAAGCTGTAAAATCAACAATTGATTCAACTATGCAAAATAGTATTTTATTCCCTATATTAGTTAGTACAGGCGCTTTCATTATGAAATTAGACCCTGTTGAAATAAGTGATGATATAAATAGTAATATTGATAAAGTAACAGATAAAGTAAACCAAGAAGTAACAGATGCCGTAAAAAC
>JBLIEY010000147.1:0-6505 GCA_047633475.1 Sulfurimonas sp. | reverse complement strand
CACTTAAACTTTCAAAGTATATATTAGAAAAAGAAAAGATAGAGTTTCATTTAAAAATAATTCATGATGTACAAATCAGTGGTTTTTACAATGAATTGTCACATGTCTTTTTGAATATAATTTCAAACTCTAAAGATGCACTAGCTTCTAAAGATCATAAACGGCTTATAGAAGTTACAGTAAAAAAATCTAGAAATAATATTAGAATTAATATTGTAGATAACGGTGGTGGAATAGATGAAAAAGTTTTACCTCACATTTTTGAACCATACTACACTACAAAATATAAAAGTGCTGGAACAGGTATAGGATTATACATGTCACAGCAAATTATTCAAAAACATATGCATGGCACTATTGATTGTAAGAATACTTATTATAAAATAAAAGATCAGGATTTTGAAAATTGTACACTTTTTACAATTACAATTCCTATTGATACTGGAGATACAGAAGATGACAAGAAATCTAAATATACTAAACGAATTTAATGTTCTTTACCTTGAAGATGATGACGCTTTACTCAATCAAACAAGAGATATGTTAGGTGACTTTGTAAAAAATGTTTTTGCAGTAAAGACTTCAAAAGAGGCAATGCTAGTTATAGAAAATAAGCAAGTTGATGTAATTGTCTCAGACATATTACTTGAAGACGAAAATGGTATAGACTTCCTAAGAGAGTTAAAAGTTGATAAAAACATAAAGATACCAAGTATTTTAACAACAGCACATACTGATACGAAGTATTTGTTAGATGCTATAAAGTTAAAGGTAGAAAACTACATTGTTAAACCAATAAATTTAAAAGAGTTGTTAAATACTATCCATGACATAGTCTTACCACTTATGCAGCAAAAAGAGATACAAAAAAATTCTAATATTATTAGAACTATATCGGCTATAACAGACTCTAAACAAGTTGAAGTTATTAGATGTATAATAGAGAGTTTAAATGAAAGAGACGAACTTATATCTTCATATAGTGAAATTATGCAAAAGGTTTCTATCTCTAAACCAACACTCATAAAATTATTTAAAGAACTATCTGAGAAAAAGATTTTAGTCAAAGTTGCACATAAAACTTACAAGTTTGATGAAACAGTATTAAGTGATATTTGAGTGATATTATTTGACTAAAAAATAGTACTCAGCTATAATATTAAAAACAAAAATAGGAGTTAGAATATGTTTATAAAACTAAATGACAGAGTTTATTTAAACTTTGATAAGATTACAAGAACAAAGATTGATCATGTAGAAGATGGAATTAGAGTTCGATTTTATGAAGGTCAAGACCAAGTTGCTAAGTCACAAAGATTTGAAAAGACAGAAGAAGCTGAAAAATGGTTATCTAAACTATTAGACCAACTAAAGTAAAAAGTTTCAAAACACTCTTTGAAATTAATGATTTCTAAGAGTGTTTATATAAAAAGTAAGTTGATTCATACAAGCTTGAAAGTTTGTTGTGTCATCATATTTCTTAGCTAGTAATAGCGCGCCTTCTATTGATGCTATTAAAAATGTAGAGCATTCTTCAATATTTACATCCCCGTTTAATTCTTTTCTTTCTTTTGCTCTTTGTAAAATTCGTATAAATTGTTTTTTCCAATTCTCTACAATAGTGCTAAGAATACTTGCAAAATCTCTATCATATTTTAAAGGTTCTTGAAGTAGATTTCCCAAGGGACAACCATCTTTTAAGTTCCAATTGTCTATATCAAGTAAACTTTCTATAAAAGAGTCAATAATATTAGTGTCTATGTTTTCTAATTTTTTCCATTTGTTTTCTAGTCTTAGTTGTAACTTTTCTTCTATCATAGAAATTACCATCTCTTTCTTTGAAGGAAAATAGTGGTACATTCCACCTTTTTTTACAGCTGCTGTTTTAAGAATATTGGCTAAAGATGATCCATTGTATCCATTAGTAAAAACTTCTTCAAAAGTTGCATCTATAAGTCTTGTTCGAACATCATTCATATAAATCTCTTATATTTTTTTTGTATTATATCTAATCATTTTATGTATCCTTTAACAGCAGCTTTATTATAATATTAACTCAGCTAAAACTTGCTTGTATTTTATAAATGCTTTTTGATAGCATCTATGATATCTTGAGGTTCACCTCTTTTTGTATAATCTTCATCAATAAATGAGAAGATAATTTCTTTATTTTTATTTACAACATAAGTTGCAGGCATTGGTAACTCATAACTTTCTTCTTTATTATGACCTGGAATGTCAATCCCAAAACTTTGGTAAATAGGTTTTAATTCATCTGCTAATGAGAATACAAGTCCATACTCTTTTGCAATTATATTATTTGAATCACTTAATAGTTCAAAAGTTAGCTCATGTTTTTCTTTTGTACCTAGGCTAGCATCTGGAGACTGTGGTGAAATTGCAATTAGTTTTGCACCTAAGTTAGTGAATTCTGCAACTCTGTCTTGTAAACCTTTTAGTTCAAGATTACAATAGGGGCACCAGGCCCCTCTATAAAAGTTGAGAATGACAAACTCATTGTGTTGAAGGGCATCATATAGAGATACTTTATTCCCAACTGCATTTGGTAATTTAATATCTTTTGCAAAGTCTCCAACTTTTAAAGCATTTTTACTAAGCTTTGCATTTTCTAGTTTCTTTGTCGCAGCTAACATGATTTCTTGAACCTCTACAGGCGCCTTTTCTCTAAATGTAACTTGATATTTTTTTATTTCATCTACTAATTTTGACATGATATATCCTTTTTATTTTTGTTTAAACAGTTATTAAATGTTCTTTATTTTTGATTATTTCAGTTAAGGGTTTTCCCCATCCAATTAGTTCAATTCCTAAATTTTCCAATGCTTTTTGAGTACCTAAGTTGGTAGCACATGCTATGCAAGCACTGAACTTCACTCCTTTGCCTTGGGCATCTATGATTAGTTCTTGAATATGTTTATCTTCTGCTACTAATTTTGATGTTGCTCCCCAAATTATTACAGTTACTTCATCCCATATTTTTTTTACTAATGTATTTGTAGCATACATCATTACCATATGCTCGGCTGTTATAACGTTGTCACTTGTCCATAAAATATTTAATTTATTTTCCATTGTATTCCTTTTATAGTAACAAACCGACCAGTTGGTATGTTATATAGCATTATAATAAAAAATGATTAAACTGTCAAGCTTTTAATACAATTCTTGACTTTTGTACCGATAAGTACTAAAATGCGAAATGAAAAAAATAATGGGACGACCAAAAACATTTGATACAGATGAAATTATATTAGTAGCTATGAACTATTTTTGGATTCATGGATATGATAATTCAAGTTTAGATGATTTACTAAAAGCAATGAATATTAAAAAAAGTAGTTTCTATAGTACTTTTAAAAGTAAGGAAGAACTATTTTCATTGACATTGGATTTATATATAAAAGAGGCAATAACGGTTATTGCTGAGTTAAATCAGGAAAAAGGAACAAGGTATGCACTTTTAAGACTTGTTACAACAACCATTAAAAATCTTAATGATTCTGATAATGTAAAAGGTTGTTTTCTTACTAATGCTGGCAGAGAATGTTTTGGAAAATATGACAATTTAAGTACTAAAATTTCATTACAACTAAGTGCCTTTATTGATTTTTTTACAAATATAATAAATGAAGCAAAACTAAATAAAGAAATAGTTAATCCTCTAGATTCAAAGGCGATAGCTAGTAGATTTTTGAGTAGTTATCATGGAATAACAATCATGATACAAGCTGGTGCAGATAAAGAAGTAGTGGAAAATGTGTTTTCTTCTATTGAAGAATTACTAGAGTAGAAATATAATTAAAATGAAAAGGAATACCAAAGTGAGTATTAAGTTAAAATATCCAATTTCCCCAATTGTAAAAGTAAAAATGTATGATGAACAAGAAAAAGTATTGGGCTTAGTAAAAGATAAGGTTCAGGTTGTTATTACCTTGCCTAATATTTGTGATTTTTCAAGTGAGCTTAATCAAACTATGAAAACAGTTTCAAATAAAGATGAATGTTACATTGTTACTTCAAGTCCAAAAGAATCAGTGAATAAGATTATTGAGCAATATGATTTAGCAAAATCATCTATCTCTCTTGACTTTAAAAACTTTGCAAAAGTATTTGATTTAAATACACCTCAAAATAATCTTAAAAAATCTTTGATGGTTATAGACAAAAATTGTCAAATTGTTCATAAAGATATTTTGTAGAAGATGGAAGGTTCCATCTTCTCTTTATTTAAGCTTTGGAGTGAGTCGCTCTAATAGCATCTGCTAATTCGTGTTCTGCGTCTGCATCAATATGGATATTCTCTTCTGAAACTAAACCTGCATTAAGGTCATTATACATATCTTCATCTAATGCGCCTTCACTTTTTGCCACAATAACAGAGACTGCTGCATCTCCAGAAACATTTACTGCTGTTCTTATCATGTCAAGTAATCTATCTACGCCAATAACAAGACCAATTCCTTCAATAGGAAGCCCAACTTGAGCAAAAACCATAGAAAGCATAATGAGTCCGACTCCAGGTACGCCAGCTGTTCCAATAGAAGCTAGAACAGACATTAAGATAACTGTTAAATATCCTGCTATCCCTAGATCAACACCATATGCATTAGCTATGAAAACTGTTGCAACACCTTGCATAATCGCAGTTCCATCCATGTTTATAGTTGCACCAAAAGGAACACTAAAAGATGCTACTGAGTTATTTACACCAAGTTTGTCTATAACTGTTCTAAGTGTCACGGGAATAGTAGCATTAGAACTTGAAGTACTAAATGCAAATATCTGTACCTCACGCATTTTTTTCAAGAAAGTAGTTGTACTCATTCCAGAAAATACTTTTAATACAATCATTAATGTAACAAATAAATGAAAAAATAACACAAAAATTAGCACACTTACATAACTAGCTAATTCTATTAATAAATTAAGTCCAAGATCTGCAATGGCTTTTCCAAGTAATGCAAATACCGCATATGGTGCAACTGCCATTACAATGTTTACCATTTTCATCATAACTTCATTACTGATTTCTATTATCTCTACTAGGGGTTTAGCCTTTTTCCCTACCATTAAGATGGAAATACCCACTAAAATAGAAAAGAAGATTACTTGCAACATTTTCCCTAGCGCCATTGCGTTAATAGCATTACTTGGAACAATATTTATAAATACATTACTTAGTGATGGTGCATCTTTTACATTAAAAGATGACAAGGCTGTCATATTTGCACCCTCACCAATGCCTAGTGTAGCTGCGATAGTAATAGCAGTCGCTATTGCAACAGCAGTTGTTAGTAGATATAATAGAAAAGATTTACCTCCAACTTTACCTAATGCCCTTATATCTCCAATACCTAAAACTCCTGCAATAAGAGAGAAAAACACCAAAGGAACAACTAACATTTTTAGTGCTGTCACAAACATCTTACCCACTATTAAAAACAACCCATTTACTACGTATATGTTTACAAATGAACCTTCAGCGTTGAGACCTAAGAGATTGATTAATAGTCCTACTGATAGACCTAAACTCATACCAATTAATACTTTGGCGGTTAATGTCATTTTTTTTACTTTAGTCATTCTTTTCCTTAATGTATTGTCTTTGAAAAATATTATATAGTATATCTTAATATACATGATAATCTTATTGCTTAAATATCATACACTTAGTTATAATTATGAAAAAAATTGGATAAATATGAATAAAGTAATACTCTCTGTAGATGATGAAAACTTAGAAACTGTATTGATGATTTTGAGTAATTTGAAGAATGGACTTATTCGTGAAATTACAACTGATGCTCAAGTAATTAAAGTGAAATCTACTCAGTATAAACCAAAGGTTAAAACGATTATTAGAGAAGAAGATTCAGGTACTAATGATAAAAATGGAAAATATATAAATCCTAGTGCTTACAAAAAAAGACTACAAGCTAAGAGGTAGTTTAATCTTCGTTGGTTATAATTTATTCTGTTTATTTTACTTGTTTTGGAGATACATGAAACTATTTTTAAAAATATCTTTACTCTTTTTATTGAGTACTATAGTATATGCTAAATCACCTCTTAATAATGGAGCTTTAGAGAGAATGATTCAACCAAAGGTGTCTTTGTCATCATCATATCTTTCAGATGCTAATATTGAAGGGAGTGAAGGTGGCTACGATGTTAGTACAAATACCATCAGAATCAATAACGCTTTTTTAGGACTAAGTTATTCAAATAGTATGTTTAAATGGAATAATATATCAGATTTACCATTTGGTGATGGAATATCAACTCCTATAGAAGAAATACATACGTATAAAGTAGATTTAAAATTACCATATAAGATAGACGATAAATGGTTCTTGATTACTTCTATCTCAGGTAAGTCTAGTTTTGAAGAGAATACAGATGATTCTTACTCACTAGGAATATTTAGTTTTGCATCTTACAAATTTAATGATAATCATACTATACAAATGGGAGCTTTTGCAAG
>JBLIEY010000146.1:0-6506 GCA_047633475.1 Sulfurimonas sp. | reverse complement strand
AAGGAGCTTCCGGAGTTGGTTTTAAAACTACTGCATTTCCTGCAACTAAGGCAGGAGCTAATTTATGAGCTATAAGGTTTAGAGGAAAGTTAAATGGAGTAATTGCTACAACTACACCAACACTCTCACGAGTAAAAAATGCAGTTGTCTTTTTACCACTATCCATTGCATCTGTATTTATAGTTTCACCATGTATAGTTCGCATAGTCTCTGCAGATAAGATTATAGTTTCTATGCATCTATCTACTTCTATGCGGGAAAAGAAGATTGGTTTACCTACTTCATCTGTAATGGTTTTTGCAATATCTTCTTTGTTCTCTTGAAGTTTATCTGCAACATCTAAAAGCCAGTTGCACCTTTGAGACAGAGTTGATTTTTTGGCTTCTTTGGCCGCTTTCTTAGCTATCTGCAAAGCTGTAAGGGCATCTTCTTGAGTACATATACATACACGAGAAACTACATCACCACTATAAGGGCTTTTTCTTTGGCTAAAGTTTTCATTTACAGCTTCCCTTGAGCCAAAAAATATTTTTGCATCCATTAGAAATCTCCGATTTATATTTAGTAGATTATATCGTGAAATATTTTATTTTAAATAACACTCAATTAATATCCACATTATATCTACACACATTTATGGCAAAGTTTTTACATAAGGGGAATTATCATGAAAAAATTTATATTTTTATTATTAATTTCATTAACGCTAGATGCCAACACTATGAAGATGGATTATGTTGGTGAATTATCACTATTTGGTCAAATAGCATCTGCTAAAGTCATCTATGATAATGATGGTGAAAAATACAGCATTAAAATAGTTGGTACTGGTACAGGGATTGTTGGTAAACTTACTAATGATAAGAAGTACATTTTACAAAGCATGGGCTTAGTAAAAGAGGGTGTTCTAATTCCACAGAAGTATATTAACTCTGAGTATTCTAAAGGTCATGAAAAGATCAAAACATATACTATTGATTATGCTAACAACAAGACACTAGTCAATGAATATCAAAAAGAGCTAATTGAAACATCGGAGTTTGATCTTATTCATGTACGCTATAACACTAGTTATAAAAATATAGTAACAGAAAAAGAAAAAGTTTTAGATGAAATTTATCATGATGATATGATAAGTCTATTTTTCAACAAAAAACATAAACTTCTTTCTATGAAAAAGAATGAGACTAAACATATGAATGCTCTAGGTAGCAAAGATACTCAGGAAGGTGTGATTGTTAAATATGTTAAACAAGAGAATAATAAGTCTATATTTAGGGTGACTGTAGAAAAAGACTATCTAAGTGGTGGTTCTAAAGATGCTACTTTTATTTTGGACGATAAAAATATTTTATATGAGAGTAGGATTGATGGAATTTTGTTTTTTGGAAGTGCAAAAGTCAGACGAGTTAAATAAAACTAAAGAGTTATGTTTTCTATCAGCTCAATATTTTTTGGACTAACAATTAGAGCGTCATAAACATAGTTTACATTTAAAGCATTTTTTTTTATGTAAACATCACCTGTTTTTATGAGTCGTGATAATTTTTTAGGAGTTATATTTTGCACAGCAGACTCAAAATCAAGTCCACTTTTTACTTCAACAAAGTGTAAAACATCATTCTTTGTAGCAATTATATCTATCTCACCAAAGCGAGAATAAAAGTTTCTCTCTACAATCATAAAGCCATTTTCATCAAGAAATGCACAAGCTTTATCTTCTGCTAAATTTCCTTTGGCTCTACTCATCAGACTATGATTTAAATTTACTCAACTCTTCATTTAGCTGTTGAGTCATACTATGAAGGTTTTCACTAGCTGCTGCTATCTCTTCTACACTTCGTGAATTGACACTTGAAATTTCATTGATTTGTTGAACTTCACCAGTAATAATATCTATTTTTTTAGCTGTATCTATATAGTCTTGAACTGTTTGGTCTGTATTATCTAAAGCTATACCTAAGACTTTAGTAACATTTAGCACATTTTCTTCAACATTTATAGATATTGTTGAAATATCATTAATCTTATTGGAGTTTGTATTCATTTCTTCACTAGTTTCAACAACCGACTGGATAACAACATTGATGGTTGCATTGATTTCTGTTAATGATTTCTGAGTTCTCTCTGCAAGCTTTCTAACTTCATCTGCAACAACTGCAAAGCCACGACCGTGTTCACCTGCGCGAGCTGCTTCAATCGCTGCATTTAATGCAAGTAGATTTGTTTGATCTGCTATATCGTTAATTACAGTTAAAACATCTAATACTTCGTTTGTATTTGTACTTACTTGATTTAATTTTTCTGCTAGTTCTACTTCATTTTGAGCAGTATTTTGAAGGAGTTTTGAAAGGTTTACAACATCTTTTCTTACGCCATCTAGACTTGTTGTAACTTCTTTTACTCCTTCTCTAGTATCTTTTGCCTTTGAAACACCTCCTTCAAGATAAGTTCTTAGCTCATTAGATTTTTCAGTTGCAGCATTTACTATTCTTGACTCTTCTTCTGTTCGTTTACCAACTTCAAAAGCAGTGTTTGAAAGCTCATGAGACACAGATGCATTTTCAATACTGCTTTGTTTTGCTGTATTTACGATGGCTTGTATTTTTATAATAAAATCATTGATGTTTTGACCTATTTTACCTATTAAATCTTCAGACTTCACTTCAAGTCTTTGAGTTAAATCTCCGTCTTTACTAGCAAGGTTTCCTATTACTTTATTTAGTTCAACTAATGGTCTAAACTGAATATTTAAGATTAAAGAAAATAAAGCTATAGAAACTACTATCATGATAGCACCAATACTTATAAGTAAGTAAAAAAGTTTATTTAAAGGTGCAAAAGCAACATCTTCTTCCATAGTAAGATAGATTGTCCAACCATTATCTAAATTCTCAAAAGTTAAAAACTTTTCTTTACCCTTTAATTTGTAAGAGAAATGCCCTTCTTTATTACCTGAGACTGTGGTCTGTATTGCTTTTAAAGAATCATTTAAACTAAATAGGTTTTTATCTTTTATTTCTGGATTTGGATGGATAATAATTTTTCCATCTTTATTGGTAACAAAAGCATAACCACCTTCAAACTTTGTTGCATAAACTTTCTTTGTTATGATAGCTATACTTAAGTCAAATGCGGTAACACCTTTAGCAATTCCATTCACAATAATAGGAATAGCTCCAGAGATAGTAGGCTCTTTAGAAGTTGCATCTATATAAATATCTGTAACAACGAGCTTGTTATCTTTCATAGCTTTTTTATACCAAGGTCTAACTCTAGGATCATAACCAACACCAGGTTCTTGACCACTCCCATATATCATCGTTCCATCATCAAGACCTGCATACACAGCATCTGCTTGTAATGAATCTTCTATAAGAGCTAATAAGGGAGTCATTGTTTTTTTATTTAATGTATCTAATTTTGAAAGACTATGAGAAAGAGCTTCAGTTGCTTGTAGCTTAGCCTTAATCCAGGAGTCTATATCAATACTTAGTGCTTTTGTTTGAGAAAGTTGTTTCTTTTCTAGCTCTTTAAGTATTGTTGTATCCATTGCGTTGTAACTTACAACTGCAAAAATAATTAAAGCAGACGCTAAAAATGTTCCTGAAGATAAAAGTATTTTTTCTTTAAACCCAATTTTCATTTGATTTCCTTATTCTATTTTTTACATTAGATAGAATAAATTATAGTTAGTTTTTGCTTAAATTGTTAACACATAAATTGAAATTTTTATACTATTCTAATCATCACTGGTGTAGAGTTTACAAATTCTAATGCTGCAATGCTTTTTATCATAGTTTGAATATCTTTTTCAAGTGCTACATGAGTCGAGATTAGAAGGTTTGCAGAAGATGCAAATGCTGGACGTTGAAGCATTGTCTCAACTGAAATATTATTTTCTTCAAAAATCTTAGTTATTTTTGCTAGCACGCCTGCACGGTCAGATACATTAATACGAAGATAATATTTTGAGTTAATATCATCTGTTGCTTTTAGAGTTAATTTGCCCTCAAGAACTTTATCAAATCCTAACATAGGAGTAGATTTTCCGCTTCTTGCAATGTCAATAATATTAGCAACAACTGCACTTGCAGTAGCATCTCCCCCAGCACCAGGACCATAATAAAGTGTCTCTCCGACTTTATCTCCAACAACAGAAATTCCGTTCATTACACCGTCTATTTTTGCAATCATTTCATCTTTAGAAATCAGACAAGCATGAACTCTAAGCTCTACTTCATTGCCATCTTTTTTAGCAATTCCTAAAAGTTTGATAGTGTAACCGAACTCTTTTGCAAAAGCTATATCATCTTGGCTAACATTTTGGATACCTTCGATTAGTATATCTTCAGGTTTAGCATCTATTCCATAAGCGATAGATGCTAGGATAAGAAGTTTATGTGCAGCATCATATCCACCAACATCAAATGATGGGTCAGCTTCTGCATAGCCTAAGTCTTGAGCCTCTTTTAAAATGGCATCATATTCAACACCTTCGTCAGTCATTTTTGTCATCATGTAGTTACAAGTACCATTCATAATTCCCATGATTGACTCAATATGATTTGCAGACAAACCATCTCTAAGAGCATTAATAATCGGGATACCGCCTGCTACTGATGCCTCATATTCAAATGCTATAGTCCCAGCAAGCTTCTGAAGTTCATAACGATGATAAGCTAAAAGTGCTTTGTTAGCAGTAACAACTGCTTTACCATTTCTTAAAGCGCGTTTTACGACCTCAAACGCTTCTTCAACTCCACCCATTAATTCAACAACAATATCTATCTCATCATCATTAAGAATGTCATCAACATTATCACTAAGCTTTATATCTAAACCTCTATCTTTATTAAGGTTTTTAACAACTCCACTTTTAACAACAATATCCACACCAGCACGAGCAGAAATTATATCAGCATTGTCTTTTAAAATCTGAGCTACACTTGTTCCAACAGTTCCAACACCGATTATTCCTACTTTTATCATACTATTCCTTTAATTGATTCCATAAATTCAAGGGAACCATTTTATCCCTATCTTGTCACTGTAGAGGAAGTAATTCCTCTACATACGCTAACGCTTGGTTTCCTTCGGCAGGAAGCCCATAACACTAGTGTTATTTTTCTTCTTCAAACTGTTTTAAAAAGTCTTTAATATTTTTTGCCGCTTGACGAATACGGTTGTCATTTTCAATAAGTGCTATACGAACATAGTCTTCACCATAAGCACCAAAACCTATTCCTGGAGCCACTGCAACACCAGCTTCAGTTAGAAGTCTTTTTGAGAATTCTAAACTTCCTAGATGCTCTACACACTTAGGCAACTTAGCCCAAACAAACATACTTGCTTGATTTTTGCGTATTTTCCAACCTGCTCTGTCGAACGCTTCAATTAAAACATCTTGACGATGGTCATATTTATCTGTAATATCTCTAACACATTGCTGATCACCATTTAGTGCAACCGTAGCTGCCACCTGAATAGGAGTAAACATACCATAGTCTAACCATGATTTAATTTTTTGAAGAGCACCAATTAGTTTTTTATTTCCAACAAAGAAACCAACTCTCCAACCAGCCATGTTGTAAGATTTTGAAAAGGTAAAACTCTCTACTGCAACATCTTTAGCACCAGGAACACTCATAATAGAAGGTGTTACATATCCACCAAAAGTTATGTCTCCATAAGCTATATCAGAGATTATATAAAATCTTTTCTCTTTTGCCATAGCAACAAGTCTTACATAAAATTCCTGCGTAACTGTCGCAGTTGTTGGATTATGAGGAAAGTTTACTAAAACGTATTTTGGTTGAGGAGAAGTTGATTTAAAAACAAGATTTAAGTCTTTAAAAAATTTATCTTCATCTAGCTTATAGTCTTCATCAAACTCTATTCCAAACTTAACAACATTTCCACCTGCTAAGATAAATGAATATTCATGAATTGGATAAGTAGGATCTGGAACAACTGCAACATCACCTGGATTTGTAATAGCATAAGTTAAGTGGGCATAACCCTCTTTAGAACCCATAGTAGCTACACATTCTGTATTAGGATCTAAATCGCAGTCATATCTTCTTTTATACCAATCAGAAATTGCCACAAGAAGTTTTGGGATACCTTTAGAAGTTGAATAACCATGTGTCTTAGTTTTTTGGGCTGACTCAATAAGTTTTTCTCTAATATGCTCTGGAGTATCCCCATCTGGGTTACCCATTGAGAAGTCAATAACATCTGCACCTGCTCTGCGCTGTGCCATCTTAAGTTCATTTACCTCAGCAAAAACATACTTTGGTAGTCTCTTCATTTTGTCAAACTGTATTTCATCAAACATCAAAAATTCCTGATTCCATAGTGGATTAAATTATTAATGTAATTTTAGCGAAAAATGTTTATAAACAGATAATAAGCTATTTATTTGTTATTTTGCGTCTATAGGGGTGAGTATTAACTCATCACGAATATTTTTAAGAGTATAAATATCAGAAATTTTTATATAG